>NZ_JBJJMO010000002.1:0-194081 GCF_046231935.1 Pseudomonas sp. KCJK9111
GTTCGGTTAGGCTTCACGCTTAAGCGCCCGTAGCTCAGCTGGATAGAGCATCCGCCTTCTAAGCGGATGGTCGCAGGTTCGAGTCCTGCCGGGTGCGCCACTTAGGCAGCTTTGGCAAGCAAGGTGTTTGAACGCGTTATGGTGGGCGTAGCTCAGTTGGTAGAGCGCTGGATTGTGATTCCAGTTGTCGTGGGTTCGATTCCCATCGTCCACCCCATATTCTTCGAAGGCGCCGCGCGGTAACTGGCGCCTTTGTTTTAAGCGTTACGCGGACGTGGTGAAATTGGTAGACACACTGGATTTAGGTTCCAGCGGCGCAAGCTGTAAGAGTTCGAGTCTCTTCGTCCGCACCATGCTTCAGTAAGGCAGTATCGTTACACCGCAATATGGTGGGCGTAGCTCAGTTGGTAGAGCGCTGGATTGTGATTCCAGTTGTCGTGGGTTCGATTCCCATCGTCCACCCCATCTTTAATACGAAAGGCGCCTTGATCGCGAGATCGGGCGCCTTTTGTTTTTGGTGCGCCCGGACCCTGTGTGGGTGCGCGACGCGGTCGATCCTGTGGTGGTCGGAGCGGTCGACGCGCTGGACTGGCTCGCTCCCAGGCATCCGGCTTGCCTAATGGCTCGGCAGCGCTGCCTCGGGCCGTGGCGCCACTATTTATTGCAAGCCGCCCTTGCAATCCGCTGGTTTCGCCCCAATAAAAGCTGATAGATTTCAGCCGGTTGAAACCCGGTGAAGCGGGAAGTACCAGGACATAGCCAATGATCGCAAAAGAAGCCCGCCAGGCTGCCGCGCTGCAGCGTTTCGCTGAAGCGAACCCTCACTTGCTCGAAGAGATCCGCGCGCTGAATGCGCGTGAGCAGGCGCAGCAAATCCAATGGGCGTTCGAGGATGCCGCTGAAGAGCAAGGTATCCAGCCCTGGGAGCTCGCACTTGAGCTGATCGCCGAAACCCCGGAGCAATTGCGGGCCATGCGACTTGAGACCCACCGGGAGGTGGCCGATGCGCTGGGGTTGTCCTGGGAGGAGTACTGCGAGTTCAACGAGATAGAGCCCGAATAAGGGGCGTGCAGTTCAAGGTGTATTTGTTGAGCAAGATGTTGCGGCAAGTGATCGTTGCAATGTCTGGCCAAGCTTCCTGGAAACAGGTCGCGCGGTTCGCCGTGCGGCCCTTGAAAGTTAATCGACCGGCGTTGTTTCAGGTCGTCCCGAGTGGGGTGACTTCTGCTGCGCGACTCACTAGAATGCTTGCCCTTGATTCTGGAGTCGGGCTAACGCCGGCTAACGTCTGTGCAACGAGGAATATCCATGCAAGTTTCTGTTGAAAACACTTCCGCTCTCGAGCGCCGCATGACCATCGCCGTTCCGGCTGAGCGCGTCGAGAACGAAGTCAACAAGCGTCTGCAGCAGACTGCCAAGCGCGCCAAGGTTGCCGGCTTCCGCCCCGGCAAGGTGCCCATGAGCGTGATCCGTCAGCGCTTCGAGGCCGATGCCCGCCAGGAAGCCTTCGGTGATCTGGTTCAGGCTTCCTTCTATGAAGCCATTGTCGAGCAGAAACTGAACCCTGCCGGCGCGCCGTCCGTAGAGCCCAAGTCGTTCGAAAAAGGCAAGGACCTGGAATTCGTCGCGGTCTTCGAAGTGTTCCCGGAGTTCACCGTTGCCGGCCTTGAGTCGATCAACGTCGAGCGCCTGAGCGCCGAAGTCGCCGATTCCGATCTGGACAACATGCTGGAAGTGCTGCGCAAGCAGAACACGCGCTTCGAAGCCGTTGAGCGCGCCGCGCAAACCGATGATCAGCTCAACATCGACTTCGTTGGCAAGGTTGACGGTGAAACGTTCGCCGGTGGCTCGGCCAAAGGTACCCAGTTGGTGCTGGGCTCCGGCCGCATGATCCCAGGCTTCGAAGACGGCCTGGTCGGCGCCAAGGCTGGCGAAGAGCGCGTCGTCAACGTGACCTTCCCAGAGGACTACCAGAACTTGGACCTGGCCGGCAAGGCCGCCGAGTTCACCATTACCGTCAACAGCGTGTCGGCCCCTGTGCTGCCTGAGCTGAACGAAGCGTTCTTCGCCCAGTTCGGTATCAAGGAATCGACCCTGGAAGGCTTCCGCGCCGAAGTTCGTAAGAACATGGAGCGTGAGCTGCGCCAAGCCATCAAGACCAAGGTCAAGAACCAGGTCATGGACGGTCTGCTGGCTGCCAATCCGATCGAAGCGCCAAAGGCTTTGCTGGAAAACGAAGTCAATCGTCTGCGCGTGCAGGCGGTTCAGCAGTTCGGTGGCAACATCAAGCCTGAGCAGCTGCCGGCCGAGCTGTTCGAAGAGCAAGCCAAGCGCCGTGTTGCGCTGGGCCTGATCGTGGCAGAAGTGGTCAAGCAGTACGACCTCAAGCCAGACGATGCCAAGGTTCGCGAGATGATCGAGGAGATGGCTTCGGCCTACCAGGAGCCTGAGCAAGTCATCGCCTGGTACTACAAGAACGACCAGCAGATGAACGAAGTGCGTTCGGTTGTGCTTGAAGAACAAGTTGTGGATACTGTTCTGCAGAAAGCGACTGTGACTGACAAGTCGGTCTCGTATGAAGAGGCCGTCAAGCCAGCCCAGGCACCTGACGAAGCCGAGTAAGCGGTCTTTTCGCAGGAAGCCCCCACAAGCCAGCCTTCGCGCTGGCTTGTGTGTATTCAAGCCATGACTATTTGGGAGTGAGCGCAGGACATGTCCCGCAATTCTTTTATTCAGCAGAGCTCTGACATCCAGGCTGCAGGCGGCCTGGTCCCTATGGTTATCGAGCAGTCCGCCCGTGGCGAACGCGCCTACGACATCTACTCGCGCCTCCTGAAGGAGCGCGTGATCTTCCTGGTTGGCCCGGTCGAAGACTACATGGCCAATCTCGTCGTCGCACAGATGCTGTTCCTTGAGGCGGAAAACCCGGACAAGGATATCCATCTGTACATCAACTCGCCGGGTGGGTCCGTAACCGCCGGCATGTCGATCTACGACACCATGCAGTTCATCAAGCCGGACGTATCGACCATCTGCATCGGCCAGGCCTGCAGCATGGGTGCGTTCCTGCTCGCCGCCGGTGCCAAGGGCAAGCGTCACTGCCTGCCGAACTCGCGTGTGATGATTCACCAGCCCTTGGGCGGATTCCAGGGCCAGGCTACCGATATCGAAATCCATGCCCAGGAAATCCTGAACATCAAGGCGCGCCTGAACGAGCTTCTGGCCTACCACACCGGTCAGGATCTGGAGACCATCAAGCGCGACACCGAGCGTGACAACTTCATGAGCGCCTCGCGCGCAGCCGAGTACGGCCTGATCGACTCGGTATACGACAAGCGGCAACTGGCTTCCTGAAGCGGGAGGCCAGGGCAGGTAGGCGCATGATGCGCCTGCCTGCGGACTTGAAAAAGCCCGCAATTGCCTTCATCTTGTGTTGCAAGCCTACCGGATTGGATCGATCGAATGACTGACACCCGTAACGGCGAGGACAGCGGCAAATTGCTTTATTGCTCCTTCTGCGGCAAAAGCCAGCACGAAGTGCGCAAACTGATTGCCGGGCCCTCGGTATTTATCTGCGACGAGTGCGTCGACCTGTGCAATGACATCATCCGCGAGGAGGTGCAGGAAGCTCAGGCCGAAAGCAGCGCGCACAAATTGCCTTCGCCGAAAGAAATCAGCGGTATCCTCGACCAGTACGTCATTGGTCAGGAACGCGCGAAAAAGGTGCTTGCCGTGGCGGTTTACAACCACTACAAGCGCTTGAACCAGCGTGACAAGAAGGGTGACGATGTCGAGCTGGGCAAGAGCAACATCCTGCTCATCGGCCCTACGGGCTCGGGTAAGACCCTGCTCGCCGAAACCCTCGCGCGCTTGTTGAACGTACCGTTCACAATCGCGGACGCCACCACCCTGACCGAAGCTGGTTATGTGGGTGAGGACGTCGAGAACATCATTCAGAAACTGCTGCAGAAGTGCGACTACGATGTGGAAAAGGCCCAGATGGGTATTGTCTACATCGACGAAATCGACAAGATTTCGCGCAAGTCGGATAACCCGTCCATCACCCGTGACGTCTCGGGTGAAGGTGTGCAGCAAGCCTTGCTCAAGCTCATCGAGGGCACCGTTGCCTCCGTACCTCCACAGGGCGGTCGCAAGCACCCGCAACAGGAGTTCTTGCAGGTTGATACCCGCAATATCCTGTTCATCTGCGGTGGTGCATTCTCTGGTCTCGAAAAGGTCATTCAGAACCGCTCCACCAAAGGTGGTATGGGCTTTGGTGCTGAAGTGCGCAGCAAGGAGGAGGGCAAGAAAGTCGGCGAATCTCTGCGTGAGGTCGAGCCTGATGACTTGGTCAAGTTTGGCCTGATCCCCGAGTTCGTGGGGCGCTTGCCCGTATTGGCAACGCTTGATGAGCTGGACGAAGCAGCGTTTATCCAGATCTTGACCGAGCCCAAGAACGCGCTGACCAAGCAGTACGCCAAGCTGTTCGAGATGGAAAGCGTCGACCTCGAGTTCCGCAGCGATGCGCTCAAGGCCGTTGCTCGCAAAGCTTTGGAGCGCAAGACTGGCGCCCGTGGCCTGCGTTCCATCTTGGAAGGGGTGCTGCTCGACACCATGTACGAGATTCCTTCTGCGAAGGAAGTCAGCAAGGTGGTGATCGATGAAAGCGTCATCGAGGGTACCTCGCAGCCGCTGATGATCTACGAGAACAGCGAGCCGCAAGCCAAGGCAGCGCCTGACGCCTGATTCAGGGCAGGTCACCTGACCGCGTAGCACAGAGGGGGCCTAGGGCCCCCTTTTTGCTTTTCCTGCGCCAGCGCTTGTAATTTCGCGGGTGTACCCCCACATTAGGTCCAAACATCAATTCCACGGTTTCCGGCCACTAAGGCCGCTGTAGAGGCGAAATCATGAAGACCACCCTCGACTTGCCTCTTTTGCCATTGCGCGACGTCGTTGTTTACCCGCACATGGTCATCCCGCTGTTTGTGGGGCGTGAGAAATCCATCGAGGCCCTCGAAGCCGCGATGACGGGCGAAAAGCAGATTCTCCTGCTCGCCCAGAAAAACCCGGCTGATGATGATCCGGGCGAAGACGCGCTATACCGCGTTGGTACCGTAGCTACCGTGCTCCAGCTGCTGAAACTGCCTGACGGTACCGTTAAAGTGCTGGTCGAAGGCGAGCAGCGGGGTACTGTCGAGCGCTTCAGTGAAGTCGACGGCCATGTGCGCGCTGAAGTGTCTCTGATCGACGAGACCGAGGCTGTCGAGCGCGAATCGGAAGTCTTCGTGCGCACGCTGCTTTCGCAGTTCGAGCAGTACGTGCAACTGGGCAAGAAAGTGCCAGCCGAAGTGATGTCCTCGCTCAATAGCATCGATGAGCCCGGGCGCCTGGTCGACACCATGGCTGCCCACATGGCCCTGAAGATCGAGCAGAAACAGGAAATTCTGGAAATCGTCGACCTGCCAACGCGGGTCGAGCATGTCCTGGCATTGCTCGATGCCGAGATCGACCTGCTGCAGGTCGAAAAGCGCATCCGCGGCCGGGTGAAAAAGCAGATGGAGCGCAGCCAGCGCGAGTACTACCTGAATGAGCAGATGAAGGCCATTCAGAAAGAGCTTGGCGATGGTGATGAGGGTCACAACGAGCTCGAGGAGCTGAAAAAGCGTATCGAAGCCGCTGGCCTGCCCAAAGACGCCATGACCAAAGCCCAGGCCGAGCTGAACAAGCTCAAGCAGATGTCGCCGATGTCGGCTGAGGCCACCGTGGTGCGGTCCTACCTGGACTGGCTGGTTCAGGTGCCTTGGAAAGCCCAGAGCAAGGTGCGCCTGGACCTTGCCAAGGCCGAAGACATTCTCGATGCAGACCACTACGGTCTGGAAGAGGTCAAGGACCGTATTCTCGAGTACCTTGCCGTGCAAAAGCGCGTCAAGAAAATCCGTGGTCCGGTGCTGTGCCTGGTTGGCCCACCTGGCGTGGGCAAGACGTCCCTGGCCGAATCCATCGCCGCTGCGACCAACCGTAAATTCGTGCGCATGGCCTTGGGCGGGGTACGAGATGAAGCTGAAATCCGTGGCCATCGCCGGACCTACATCGGATCCATGCCCGGGCGGCTGATTCAGAAGATGACCAAAGTGGGCGTGCGTAACCCGCTGTTCCTGCTCGATGAAATCGACAAAATGGGCAGCGACATGCGCGGCGACCCGGCCTCGGCACTGCTCGAGGTGCTGGACCCCGAGCAGAACCACAACTTCAACGATCACTACCTGGAGGTCGATTACGACCTGTCGGACGTGATGTTCCTGTGCACCTCTAACTCGATGAATATCCCGCCAGCATTGCTGGACCGGATGGAGATCATTCGTCTTCCGGGTTACACCGAAGATGAAAAAATCAACATCGCAGTCAAATACCTGGTGCCCAAGCAGGTCAAGGCAAACGGCCTGAAAAAAGAAGAGCTGGAGATCGATGTCTCGGCCATCCGCGACATCATTCGTTACTACACGCGCGAGGCGGGTGTGCGCGGTCTTGAACGTCAGATTGCCAAGGTCTGCCGCAAGGTCGTCAAGGAGCACGCAGGGCAGAAGCAGGTCAAGGTCAAGGTCGCCGGCGAGCAGCTCGAACACCTGCTGGGCGTGCGCAAGTTCCGCTACGGCCTTGCCGAGCAGCAGGACCAGATCGGCCAGGTGACGGGTCTGGCGTGGACGCAAGTGGGGGGCGAGTTGCTCACCATCGAGTCCGTGGTCATTCCTGGCAAAGGTCAGTTGATCAAAACCGGCTCGCTCGGTGACGTCATGGTCGAGTCGATTACGGCTGCGCAGACAGTGGTGCGTAGCCGCGCCCGTAGCCTGGGGATCGCAGCCGACTTCCATGAAAAGCACGACGTTCACATTCATATGCCCGAAGGTGCCACCCCTAAGGATGGCCCAAGTGCAGGTATCGGTATGTGCACCGCGCTGGTGTCGGCCCTGACTCAAATACCCGTACGTGCGGATGTGGCGATGACAGGCGAAATCACGTTGCGTGGCCAGGTTCTGGCCATTGGCGGGCTCAAGGAAAAACTGCTGGCCGCTCACCGGGGCGGCATCAAGACGGTGATCATTCCTGAGGAGAACGTGCGCGACCTCAAGGAAATTCCAGAAAATATTAAACAGGATCTGCAGATCAAACCGGTCAAATGGATTGACGAAGTCCTGCAAATTGCGCTGCAATACGCCCCGGAGCCCTTGCCAGATGTGGCTTCCGACATTGTCGCGAAGGACGATAAGCGCGACACTGAGGCAAAGGAAAGAATTAGCACGCACTAGCAGTTTTAGCCTGGGGGGCTTTCTTGACAGTATTTTCGGCGCCTTGCTATAAAGCGGCACGTTATTGTCATCAGGCCACCCAGCACCGTTTTCACACGCTTTCTTTACATACTTAGAAACATACTCAATAGAGCACAAGGGGACTTACGAGTGAACAAGTCGGAACTGATTGACGCTATCGCCGCACAAGCTGACATTTCGAAAGCCACCGCTGGCAAAGCGCTGGACGCAGTGATCGAATCCGTCACCGGCGCCCTGAAGCAAGGCGACGATGTCGTTCTGGTCGGCTTCGGCACCTTCACTGTCAAGGATCGTGCTGAGCGTACCGGCCGCAACCCGCAGACCGGTAAGGCGATCAAGATCGCTGCCGCCAAGGTGCCAGGTTTCAAGGCAGGTAAAGGCCTGAAAGACGCCGTCAACTAAGTCGTCTCTTTCAGCCGGACCCGGCCTGGCCAGGTCCGAGCACGCTGAAGGCGGGACGCAAACGTTCCCGCCTGATTCGTATGCTAAGAAAAGGCGCATCCTCGGATGCGCCTTTCTTTTATCAGGACTCTACCCACGCTCCGCGGTTGTCGACGCAGTGGTACAGCCGTCTCTGGGGGACGCATGCTGCAAAATATCAGGGACAATTCACAAGGTTGGATTGCCAAAACCATCATCGGTCTCATTGTCGTGCTGATGGCATTGACCGGGTTCGAAGCCATTTTCCAAGCCGCCAGCCACAGTCAGGATGCTGCCAAGGTCAACGGCGAAACGATCAGCCAGAACGAGTTGAGCCAGGCGGCCGACATGCAGCGCCGCCAGTTGGTGCAACAGCTGGGTAAGGACTTCGATCCTGCGCTGCTTGACGACAAGCTGCTGCGTGAAGAGGCCCTCAAGGGGCTGATCAGCCGCAAGCTGTTGCTCGAGGGTGCCAAAGACGCCAAGTTCGCGTTTTCCGACGCTGCGCTGGATCAGGTCATGCTGCAAACGCCGGAATTCCAGGTTGACGGCAAGTTCAACAGCGACCGTTTCGATCAGGTCATCCGCCAGATGGGCTATGGGCGTATGCAGTTTCGCGAGATGCTCGGTGAGGAAATGCTCATCGGGCAGTTACGTGCCGGAATCGCCGGCAGTAGCTTCGTAACCGATCAGCAAGTCGACGCTTTCGCACGCCTTGAAAAGCAGACCCGCGATTTCGCGTCCTTGACCTTCAAGGCCGACCCGGCCGCGATCAAGGTCAGCGACGAAGAGGTCAAGCAGCACTATGACGCCCATGCCAAGGAGTTCATGTCGCCTGACCAAGTCGTCATCGACTACGTAGAGCTCAAGAAATCGTCCTTCTTCGACCAAGCCAAAGTCACTGACGAGGCGCTCAAGGCTCAGTACGAGAAGGAGATCGCCAACCTTGCCGAACAGCGCCGCGCCGCGCATATCCTCATCGAGGTCAACGACAAGACGACCGATGCCCAGGCCAAAGCGCGTGCTGACGAAATCGAACAGCGCCTGGCCAAGGGTGAAGATTTTGCCGCGTTGGCGAAGGAGTTTTCCCAGGATCCAGGTTCGGCCACCAACGGCGGTGACCTCGGCTTTGCCGGCCCTGGTGTGTACGATCCGGCGTTTGAACAGGCGCTGTATCAGCTGCACGACGGGCAGGTCTCAGCTCCGGTTCGTACCGAATACGGCTATCACATCATCAAGCTGCTTGGCGTCGAGGCGCCCGAGGTGCCGAGCTTCGCTAGCCTGAAAGACAAGCTGACCCGCGACCTCAAGACGCCACTGGTCGAGCAGCGCTACGTGGACGCCAGCAAGCAGTTGCAGGACGCCGCTTACGAGGCCTCCGACCTGGTACAGCCGGCCCAGGACTTGAACCTCAAGGTCCAAACGTCCGCTCCGTTCGGCCGCGAAGGCGGCGACGGCATCACTGCCAACCGCTCTGTGGTGCAGGCAGCGTTCTCGGAGGAAGTGCTGGAAGAGGGTGCCAACAGCACCGCCATCGAGCTTGACCCTGAGACGACGGTGGTACTGCGCGTCAAGGAACACCGTAAGCCTGCGCAGCTGCCACTGGAAACGGTTGCCAAGAACATCCGCGAGCACCTGGCCAAGGAGAAAGCCACCGCTGCCCTCAAGGCCAAGGCGGACAAGCTGATCGCGGGTCTGCGGGATGGCTCCATCGCCCCTGCGAGCGTTCAGGAAGGCCAGGGCTGGAAGCCCTATGAAGCCGTCTCGCGTGGTCAGGACGGTATCGACCCTGTCGAGCTGCAGGCATTGTTCCGTCTCGGCAAGCCGCAAGCCAAGGATAAACCCGTCTATGGCAGCGTCGTGCTGCGTGATGGCAGCCTGGTCGTGCTGCAACTCAAGGGCGTCAATGACGGTGCTGCGGCCACGGATGAAGAGAAGCAGCAGATCCGCCGCTACCTGGCGTCTCGTGCTGGTCAGCAGGACTTCGCCGCCTACCGCAAACAGCTGGAGGCCAACGCGGACATCACGCGTTACTAAAAGCTGTTTGGAAATACCCGACAGGCCGCCGCAAGCGGCCTGTTTTTTTTACCTGAGCGAAGGCGCCGCTAGCGTTAGCGCTTGACGCCCTCATGATTGTCCAATGTGTCGCGTGCAATCTCGCGCCCCAGCGCGATCAGCTCGGGCGCCTTGTAAAACTCGAAGAAGCGGCACACACGTTTGGGCACATTGATCAGTACGTCAGGCGGATAGCCGGCGATCTTGTACTGCGCCAGTGAAGTCTGCATGACTTCGAAGCTCTGGTTGATCAAGTCCAGCAGCGAGGCGGGCCCTACGTTGTCGATGATGAACGAGCCGGTGGCAGACTTGGGCGCGCCTTCGCTTTCGGGTGCAGCGGTGGGCTGCTGCGCCTGTGGATCTGCCGACTCGGCCAGCCAAGGGTTCACGGGCGGAAAACGGTCGCGGGCCATGCCTTTTTCGATACGGACCAATTCTTCGGCGGGCTTGCGGCGAAATGGCAGGTGCGAGCCAAGCGAGTTGATCAGTGCATCGAATCGCATCTTGAAGGCTGCAGGCCGCTCTATCACCGGAAGTTGATAGTGCTTCTGGTTGGTCGCGTTGAGGTTGACCGCAATAATCAGGTCGCAATGGCTCGATACCACGGGCACGATGGGTAACGGGTTGAGGATGCCGCCGTCGACCAGCATGCGGTTACCCTGAACGACAGGCGTGAACAGACTGGGTATGGCAGCCGAGGCACGCATGGCCTGATGCAGGCAGCCTTCCTGAAACCAGATCTCCTGCTGGTTGGTCAGGTCAGCGGCAACGGCGGTATAGGGAATGCGCAATTGCTCGATGTCGATGTCGCCTACTATCTTGCGGATCTGGCCGAAAACCTTGTCGCCTCGGATGGCGCCCAGACTGAAGCTCACATCCACCAGGCGCAGGACATCCAGATAGTCCAGGCTCTCGATCCAGCGCTTGTATTGCTCAAGCTTGCCTGCAGCGTAGATGCCGCCAACCACCGCTCCCATGGAGCACCCGGCGATGCAGGCGATTTCGTATCCGCGACGTTCGAGTTCCTCGATCACGCCGATGTGCGCATACCCTCTGGCCCCGCCTGATCCGAGCACCAATGCCACGCGTTTGTTCATCAACTTCCCTCAGCATTCGCGACTTAAACCCTACAATGCACGCATCGCACCCTCGGCATCAATGCGCAACCTGTCGAGCACGTGGCTTGCGAAGCCAAGCGGGCACTTTTGCAACGGGTTGGCGTCGAACGTGCATTGTTTCTTTCCCTCAGAGGTTTAACCGATGAAAGCCTGGATCTGCCTGCCGTTGATTGCCCTGACCCTTGCCGGTTGCGCTGGCAAGACGGCGTACCGTGACAGCTGTGCCACACAACTGGACGCCGCCTGGAAGGAGCTCGATCTGGCCAAGGCTGAAGGCTTTGCCGGGGCCGTGAGCTACTCCAAGGCGCTGTCGCTGCTCACTGGCGCCAAGACGCAACAGCAATTCGAGGGTTACGAAAGCTGCACGCGCAAGGCTGAAAAAGCACGCTTCTACATCCGTGAGTCCCGTGCCGGCCGTTGATCGAGGGTTGCCACGTGTCTGACATGATTGATCACCTCATCGCCCAGATCATCACCTTGCACGTCAGGCTCCTGGCGTGCCGCGAGCGCCTGGCGGTCGACACCGACAGTGAAGCCTTGCACGACCTGCGCACCAGCGTGCGCCGCCTGCGCAGCCTGGTGCGACCGCTACGCGGGCTGCCGGGTGTGGAGCCTCTCGAAAGTGCTGCCAAGGCCCTTGGAACGCTCACCACGCCGCTGCGCGATGGCGAGGTGCTGGGCGCCGCCCTCATTACCCAGGGGGCCGAGCAAGCTGGCCGCAGGCGTCTGCAAGGGCGAGGACCATCTTATGCCAGCGTCGCACGCAGCCCGCAGCTGACCCGGCTGCTGGCGACGGTTGATGCGTTTCCCGCGTTTGTGCGTGGCGCAGAGCGCGATGGCCTGATTCAGGGGTTGGACAAGCATATCGAGAAACGCCTGCGCAAACAGTGGCGCAAACTGGCCGCGGCCTTGCAAGATCCCGAGCACGATCGCCACCGGTTGCGGTTGCTGATCAAACGGGCGCGGTACGCAGACGAAGCCTACCCCCAGTTCGGCCACGCCCCGAAGAAGCTTCAGCGCACCCTGAAACGCGCGCAGGGCGATCTGGGGGATTGGCATGACCGTCTGCAATGGCTGCTGCAAGCGCAACAGCATGCCGATCTGGCTGGCTGCATCAGCGGATGGGCACACGAACTGGAAGAGGCCGAGCGTCGGTCGGACAGCACGCTGGACGCGTTGGGTGAGGCGTTGGCCCACCACAAGCCCGGACAATGACCGATATGAAGGCTGCTGCGGGGGCTAGAGCCGGCTAGGATGGACATCCGTTACCCGTCCAGGAGCTGCCCAATGACGTTCGAACAAGTGCTTGAGGCTGCCAGAGCTCACCCCGACAGCGTACGCGTACCGGCAGGGTGGGGCCAGGGACGAGCGATCTTTGGCGGCCTGATGGCTGCCATGGTGTTCGAGGCGATGCGTGCCCGGCTAGGCCATGACCGCCCGGTGCGCTCGCTGGCCATTACCTTTGTGGCCCCTGCTTCGGCAGATACCCCGATTCGTCTGGAGGTCGAAGTATTGCGCCAGGGCACGGGTGTCAGCACGCTGCTGGGCCGCGCCGTGCAGCAGGGGCAGGTGGTGACGCTGGTACAGGGCAGTTTCGGCGCCGCACGAAGCTCTGCGGTGTCCGTACTGCCCCTACCTGCGCCGCAGATGCCAGCCCTTGAGGAAAGCGCGGCAGCCTTGCCTCACATCCCGGGAGTGACCCCGGAATTCATGAAGAACCTGGAGTTGCGCTGGGCAATCGGTGGGCTGCCGTTCAGCGGCAACGACTCGCGCGTCATGGGGGGCTGGGTGCGCTTGCGTGACGTGCAGGGCGGGGTAATGAGCGAGGCGCACCTGCTGGCATTGGTAGACGCATGGCCACCTAGCGTACTGCCCATGCTGAAACAGCCAGCAGCCGGCAGTACGCTTACCTGGACCATCGAGTTCGTGCAGCCTGTACGCTCGCTGAACGCTGGCGATTGGTGCCAGTACCGTGTGGAGACCGAATACGCACACGAGGGCTATGGCCATGCCGCCGCCGCATTATGGAGTGACGATGGCGCGTTGCTGGCCTTGAGCAGGCAAACGGTGACGGTATTTGCCTAAAGGCCATCACCGCCGAGGCTTATGACGGTCGCGCCAGGCCTGCCGCCACGCGCCACTCAGGACGAAGCGCGGGAATGTGATGAACTGTTCGCTGAGCACGCGTTGAACCCGGTCAGTACGGTCGATGAAGGGCTCTTGAGTGTCCGCCTCCAGGCGGTGGCCGTGACGTTGAAGCGCAATGGCCGCGACCAGGGCGAGCAGACCGACGGCCAGCTGCACGATGTCCAGCCCTAACAAGCCAGACACGATCAACAACGCACCTAGAATGAACAGCGGAACCGCTATCAAATGCAGCACTAGGTTTGCAGGGTGACGATGGCTGTGCGAGTAGCCGCGCCATTGCCAGGCGAGCAGATTGGGTAGGCGTTTGTTCATGGGCACTTCCTCTCGGTCATGCCCAAAGCTTAGTGTGCAGGCGCGCGCAGAGCCAATCGGCGCTGGCTATGAACCTTATAGCTTCAGTTGACCTATGGCCTTGTTAAGCGCGCCGGCCAGTGTCGCGAGTTCCGAACTGGTGGTGGCCGAACCTACGGTCTGCTGGACGGTTTGCTCGGTGACATCACGGATGCTGACCACGGCGCGGTTCATTTCCTCTGCCACCTGGCTCTGTTGTTCGGCAGCCACGGCGATCTGGGTGTTGCTTTCACGCATCTGCGCCACTGCGCCGGTGATCTCGGCCAATGCCGCACCTGCTTCCTGGGCCTGTTTTACACAATCGTCGGCTTTGTAGGAGCTTTCCTGCATGAACTCGACCGCATCCCGGGTGCCTGACTGCAGGGCAGACACCATGGTGGTGATCTCGTCGGTTGATGACTGAACCCGTTTGGCCAGGTTGCGCACCTCATCGGCCACCACGGCGAACCCGCGGCCCAGGTCACCGGCACGGGCCGCTTCGATGGCCGCGTTCAGTGCCAGCAGGTTGGTCTGCTCGGCAATGCTGTGAATGACGCTGACCACGCCATTGATCTTCTGGCTGTCTTCGGCCAGTTGACGGATCATTTCGGCGGTCTGCTGGACGCCGCTGGAAAGCCCGGCAATGGACGTCTGCACACGAGTGACCACGTCTTTTCCACTGCCGGCGAGCGTGTCGGCAGTCTGGGAGAGATCGCGGGTCGCCCCTGCATGCTGGGCGATATGGTAGACGGTGGCGGACATTTCATTGATGGCTGTCGCGGCTTGGTCGGTTTCGCTCTGCTGCCCCAGCATGCCGTGGCGCACGTCGTTCATGCTGGCCGCAAGACGCGCAGCACCTGAGTCGAGCTGTGCTGCAGTGGTGGCAACGGTGCTGACGATACGGTGGTAGGTACCCTGCATGGCATTGAAGGCGCCCGCCATCTGACCGACTTCGTCACCGCCGGCCAGGGGTACGCGAGCGGCCAGATCGCCGGTTTTTTCCACATGCAGCATCACGTCCTTGAGTGTGTTGAGCTGGCTGAGTAGAAAGCGGATCAGCAGTTGCGAAGCGGCGAGCATGGCCAGCATCAGAATCAGCACGCACACCGCATAATGCGAGAATCGATCGATGAAGACTTGGCGCAGGCTGGGTGACTGGGCAAGTACTGCGACGTAATGATCACCGCTTTGCAGCACATGAGCACCCTGTAATGGGTCTTGTCCCAACAGTTGGCTGGAGGGCAGTACTACCCAGCCCTGTGCGCCGCGCAGGGCCTCCAGGGGCTCGCCGGCGAAGGAGGGCGTCTGCCCAGCACGCCAGGTTATGATGCTTGGCGAAAGAGGCAAAGGCTGGCTTTCGGGCCACGCCGCCAGCAGGCTTGCCTGGGCGGTGGCTTGGTGTACAGCCCCTTCAGCACGGGCGCGTTGCTCCAGGTGAACCGCGTACAGCACCAACAGCAAGGTGGTCACGAAGGCTACGGCGTTGACCGCCCAGAACTTGTATTTCAGTGAAACATTGCTAAGCCAGGCACCCATGGGCAGGTCTTCTCTGAGTTGAGCGAAAACAATATTGGCAAGGTGCCATCATTGTGCCCAGAGCGACTCGGAGGGTGTTGATATGTATCAATAGATATCAGGGTAGCTACGGTAATTTGAAGAATGCCTTGGCCGTGGCAGTGGTGTGCGCGGCGGTTTCTTGCAGGGTTTCATTGCGGTGCAGCGCCACTTCTCGCAGCACTTCGGGCAGGTACGCCGGCTCGTTACGCCCGTTCTTGGGCTTGGGGCGCAGACTGCGCGGTAGTAAATAGGGCGCATCGCTCTCCAGCATCAAGCGGCCGGTCGGGATATTGCCCACCAATCCATGCAGGTGCGTCCCACGTCGTTCGTCACAGATCCAGCCAGTGATGCCAATGTGCAGGTCCAGGTCCAGGTAGCTGAACAGGGCAGTACGTTCCCCGGTAAAGCAATGGACCACGGCTGCTTTCAACTGGTCGCGATACTCTTTCAGGATGGCCAGCAGGCGCTCGCTGGCGTCGCGCTCATGGAGGAACACCGGTAGCTGGCATTCCACGGCCAATGCCAGCTGGGCATGCAAGGCCTTTTCCTGAGCAGGGCGTGGAGAGAAGTCACGATTGAAGTCCAGGCCGCATTCGCCTACAGCGCGCACCCGCGGCTCGGCGAGCAGTTGGCGCATGTGCGCTTCGCTCTGGCTGTTCCAGCTGTTTGCATCGTGCGGGTGAACCCCGGCCGTCGCGAACAGGTGAGTTTGCGCGCTGTCCAGTTGCTGGCAAAGGTCAATTGCCTGTTCACTCACAGGCAGGCTGGTGCCTGTCAGAACCATTTGCGCGACGCCCGCTTCCAAAGCGCGGTTGACCACTTCCGCTTGGCGGTCATGGAAACTGCTGTTGGTCAGGTTGACGCCAATATCGATCAATTGCATGGTGCTACCTCGTGCCGCAGGGACGCCAGCATAGCAAAAGCCCGTGCCGAACTGGCTGTCCAAGAACTTCAAGTCCAGGGCATGGTCTTTTTGACCTCAAGCCCAAACGTGGCGAACGTCATTTGGCTACCCACTCACGACGGATACCTTGAATGCCACGCTATTGGCTCATGTTCATGCTGCTGTTAGGGTTGCCCCTGGCCAGCCAGGCGCAGACGCAGGTACGTCCCCCGGGCCCGCAGCACCACATCCCGCCGGCCAATGCCCGCGATCTCCAGCACATTCGCAGCAGCAAGGTCTTGCGCGTGCTGGTCAATCAAAGCCGCAACAGCTCCGGCGAAGTGAAGGGCGAGCCGGTGGGCGTCGAGTACTACCGCCTGCGCGCGCTCGAGCACTTCCTCAATGCCCGGGCACAGGACAACCAGCGCATCGAACTCAAACTGATCCCCCGCGCCAAGGAGCAACTCCTGGGCGCACTGGGGCGCGGGGAGGGCGATTTGGCCGCCCCAGGCGAACTGCTCGATCCTGCCACGGTGCGTAATGTCGTGGCGACTGCCCCAGTACGTGATCAGGTGGCGCTGGTATTGGTCGGACGCAAGGGGGAGCGCACCTTCAGCCAGGCAGAACAGTTGTCAGGCCGCACCATCGCGCTGACCAGCGCAAGTGCCGCGGGCCCGGTGATCGAGCAACTGAACCAGCGCCTGGCCTTGCGCAAGCGCCCTGCGGTCAAGGTCGAGTGGGTGGATCCGACCCTGGCCATCGAGGATGTGCTGGAGATGGTCCAGGCCGGTATCTATCACTTGACCGTGGTCGAGCAGCCAATCGCCCGCCGCTGGTCAAAGGTCATGCCCAAGCTGCGTGTCAACCCACGCGTGCACCTGGGGCCCCCGCAAGCCATGCGCTGGTACGTTGGGCGTAACTCGCCGCAGTTGCAGGCATCGGTCGACCGCTTCCTACAAAACTATCGTGCCCCTGACAACGAGGATGCAGCGTTCGAGCGCATCTATCGGCGTCAGTACCGGGTACACAACCCGCTCGCCCGTCAGGACCGCCAGCGGTTGGCCTCGGTCAGTGCCGTGTTGAAAAAGCATGGCCAAGCGCAGCAGATCGACTGGCTCAACCTTGCCGCCTTGGCATTCAAGGAGTCGACTCTCAACCCGGCCGCACGCGGGGCAGGGGGCGCACACGGGTTGATGCAGATCACGCCGGCAGCTGCCCAGCGGGTCGGGGTCAGCAACATAAAGACGGTGGACGGTAATGTCCAGGCCAGCGCGCGTTACCTGGCCCTGATCCGGCGCAAGTTTTTCTCCAGCCCCCGCATCAATGAGCGTGAGCGCATGGCGTTCGTGTTGGCCGCCTACAACCTGGGCCCCGAGCGCGTGCAGGCCATGCGCGCCGAAGCGCGCAAGCGTGGACTCAACGGTAACCAATGGTTCTTCCAGACCGAACGCATCGCCATGGAGCAGGTGGGCATGGGGCCGGTCAACTTCGTCAACAGCGTGAACAAGTACTTTCTGGCGTTCAATCGGGAGCGGCGGGTGCTGGAGCCCAAGGGCAAACACTAAGCGGAGGCGCACTGGAGCGGGCAATTGGCCAGAATCGTGCGCTTGCATGTTCGGTTCAATCGCTCTAGCATGACGCCTGCGCCGATTTAAACAGCTACTTGCGGGGCGCAGAGACGCCCCAGGGGTGTTTCGAAATACCGCTAAAGCGCTGGTTCGGTGACGCCTCCCACCGCTGCCCAGCGAGATTGGCGAGGCGGAGAATGCACCATGAGTTGCCCACGTACCAGCGTCTGTCTGAGCCCTCTGCCTGTCAGTCAGGCATCGCGTACCCCGCGCATCCTGCTTTGGGGGGCGCACCAGCCCACACTTTTGCGCCACCTCGAAGGTTTGTCCCGTCGAAGGGGCCAGGCCCGCGCATTCCTGATTCAGTTCGCCGAGACCGGCGAGCATTTCGCCCAGTACGCCAATGACCGGTTCGACCTTGCCGTGATTCAAGCACCCGCGGCCGAGGCCTCGGCCGAAGTGATCGGCCACCTGGTGCGTATCGCACGTCAAGGCCTGATCACGGCACGCTGAAAAGCCTGCCGTTCCGCGGCGGTGCAAAAGAATCAGGGTTTGACGAACCGGGGCGCGGTTTCGTGTGCGTCGTATTGAATGTCGGTGACGTCCCAGTAGGCTTCCCCCGTTGGCGTGCGCACCGTGATCTTGTCCCCGACGCATTTGCCTATGCAGGCCCGGGCCATCGGTGAATCGATGGAAATGAAGTCCTTGCGGTCGTAGATTTCATCCGCGCCGACGATTCGGAACCGCTTGCTTTCGTCGTCCTCGTTGGCGATGGTTACCCACGCCCCAAAGAACACTTTTCCTTCCTGCGCGGGCGAGTAGGGCACCACGCGCAGGTTCTCGATGCGCTTGCGAAGGTAGCGCACACGCCGGTCGATTTCCCTCAACCGTTTCTTGTTGTACTGGTAGTCCGCATTTTCACTGCGATCGCCCAGGGACGCTGCCCAGGTCACTTTGCGCGTGATCTCCGGTCGCTCATCGCGCCAAAGCCAGTCCAGTTCATCTTTAAGGGCTTGGTAGCCTGCTTCGGTGATGAGGTCAGTCGCCATGTGTGCCTTTTTCCGTATTCGAACCTGGCCGACAGGGTCGCTGCGCGCACGGGGAGGCGGCGCAGGGTAGCCGGGAGGCTACAGACGTTAACCGCCCAGCAGCGCCATGTTCAAGCACTGGGTACTGTGGTTGGAAGAAGGGGCGATGGCTTGGGCCGGCAGAGCCTCCGTCCGCTTACTGCGGACGGGGGCGGTCAGGGCGCAGCTCCTGGGCATCAAGCCGTTTGGCCGTGGCCTTGTGGCGTCTGGCGCTTGGCAGGATCACCCAGCCACAGCATCAGGCAGGTACCGATCAACAGAATCGATGCAACCGCGAAGAAAGGCAGCGTGAAGCTTTGCGTGGCATCTTTGATCAGGCCGATCAGGAATGGGCCGGTGAACCCGCCGAGATTGCCGATCGAGACGATCATGGCCAGGCCGCCAGCTGCCGCACGGCCGGTCAGAATGGTCGATGGGATGGCCCAGAAGGTCGCCTGGAAAGACAAAATCCCGGAGACCGCCATGCACAAGCAGGCGATCTTCAGCACCGGCTGCTCAATCAACGCTGCGCCCACCAATGCCAAGGCCGCGAAAGCAAGCGCGCTGGCGACGTACGCAAGACGGTGTTCGCTGCGGTTGGCCAGGCGAGCCCATAAGGTCATGGCCGCTGCACCCAGCAGGTAAGGCAGTGCTACCACGAAACCTACGGTCCCGCTGGAAATACCCAGGCTCTTGATGATTTGTGGAAGCCACAGGCCGGTGCCAATGGAGCCCACGATGCAGCAGAAATTGATCGCAGCCAGCGTAAACACCTTCGGATTGGTCAGTGCAGCGCGCAGGGTCGTGCCGTGGGATGCACCTATCGCTTGTTGCTCCTGAGCCAGGCGCTGAGTGAGCCAGGCTTTCTCCCGGGGCTTGAGCCACTTGGCCTTGGCCGGGGTGTCGACCAACACGAACAGGCAGGCAATGCCCAGCAGCACTGCCGGCATTGACTCGGTCACCAGCAGCAGCTGCCAGTTCTTGAGCCCCCAGACACCGTGCTGCTCCATCAGCCAGCCCGACAACGGTGAGCCTACAATGTTGGCCACAGGGATGCCCAGCAGGAATGCCGCCGTGGCCTTGGCCCGCCACTTGCCTGGGAACCAGTAGGTGAAATACAGGTAGACCCCAGGGGTGAAGCCCGCTTCGGCCAGCCCCAGGAGGAACCGTGCGATGCTGAAGCTGATGGGCCCGGTGGCAAATGCGGTAGCCATCGAGATCAGACCCCAGGTGATCATGATCCGTGCGATCCATACCCGCGCGCCAAAGCGCTGCATCAGTAGGTTGCTGGGGATTTCAAACATGAAATAACCGAAGAAGAACAGGCCCGCCGCCCAACCGAACATCGTCGCTGTCAGGCCCAGGTCCTGATTCATGCTGATGGCGGCGAAACCCACGTTCGTGCGGTCGAGGTAGCTGATTACGTAGCAGATGAAGATGAATGGCACCAGGCGCCAGAGGATCCGGCGCATCAGGCGTTCACCCTCGGCGTCACTGAGCGGCGCTTGTGCGCTAGGGTTTTCGTAAGTCATGTCGTCACTCTTTTTGTAGTTGTGGTGTGCGCTGACAGGCGCGTTCAGCTGTGGGAGAACATCGGCAATCCTGGTGCGTGGGTACGGACCTGCAGGATGCTGCCGGTCTCGGATTCGGTGATGAACAGCGTCTGGCCATCGTCGCCACCAAATGCCAGGTTGGTGTTGCTGATACCTGCGCAGGAGACGATGCGTTGCAGGGGCTCGGCGACCCTGGACAGCTTCAACAGCGTGGACTGGTACTGGATGTCTGGGCTTACCACACCCAGCTCGATGAAGTGCTTGAGGTCGCCCGAGCCTTTCCCGACCTGCTGATCGTCATTGATCACCTCGGCGGGCCGCTGGGGCTGGCCCATACGCCGGTCAACGCGATGCGGTGTTCACGCAGTGGTCGGCAGGTCTTTGCCGGTTGGCGCAATGTCCGAATGTGCGACTGAAGCTAGGGGGGCTGGGTATGAAAGTCGCGGGGTTCGACTACCACCTTGCCCCAAAACCGCCAAGCTCGGTCATCCTGGCCGAGCAATGGCGACCCTATCTGTTGCATGCCATAGATTGCTTCGGCGTGGAGCGTTGCATGTTCGAAAGCAACTTCCCGGTGGACAAGGGCATGTTCGGCTACGACGTGTTGTGGAACGCGTTCAAGCGTGTAGTGACAGACTTTACCGAGCCTGAAAAGAATCGGCTGTTCAGCGGGACTGCCCGTGAGACCTATCAGCTCATGAGCTGAGCGGTTGATTCACCTGATTGCAGGCCAGCTCCCAACCAGATGGGCTCGTTCATGCGGAGTTCCTTCGCTGCAGAATTCGCAACATTGCAACCGACGTGGTCAGCTGTGATGGCGGTCGTCGGGGCATTGCCAGATAATGGGACGCTTTCAATGCCGCCAATGACTTGCATCATTCACAGGTGAGGAACTTTCGATGGTAAATGTCCGGCCGCGTCCAGCGGTCAATGGAGTGGCTTCGGCCGACCGCGTGCTGACGGTGCTTTCTGCGTTTCAGGTGGGTGACACGGCGCTGACGCTTGTCGAGCTTGTCGAGCGTACCGGGCTGATCAAAAGTACCATCATGCGCCTGATGGTTTCGCTTGAGAATCACGGCTATGTCAACCGCATGGCCGACGGTCGCTATCAACTGGCCAGTGAAGTGATGCGGCTTAACGCCGTGTACGAAGAGGGTATCGATCTGGAGCGGCACGTGATGCCCAGGCTGCACCTTCTGGCCGAGCGTACGGGTGAAACGGCGTCGTTCTACGTGCGCCACGGGGCCTACCGCATGTGTCAGTACCGGGTGAATTCCCCCCATCGTCTACGCATGCACGTTCAACCTGGCGATATGCGTCCGATGGACGATGCTGCCGGCGCCCAGGCATTGCGCACACCGTTTGCCAGCGGCATCACCATGCAGCAACCGTTCTTCTCGATGGGGGCCACGGACCCGCATGCGGCTTCGGTAGCCTTTCCCGTCTACGGGGCAGGTGATGAATTGGTCGGTGCATTGGTGCTGTCAGGCCCTTCAAGCCGCTTGACGCCAGAGTGTGTCGAGGCGATCAACGACGTCTTTCTCGACGCAACCCGCGATCTGATGCGCAGCCTCGGTTGCAAGGCCGCCTAGTCTTCAATGCCTCTTCAGGTAGCCGTTCGCCGCCGTTGCACAATGCGCGGCCTTGATTCGAAAGCCTGGTGATCTGCGAGGCTTCTCGACCCCTCAAGCGCCAGGCACGTCAGGCTTGGCGACCTTCCCATTGGGCGCGCTTGCAACCAACGCAAATAGGCTTGGCGCAAGCGTGGGCCTGCGCCTAAGCTAATTCCAAAAAGATATTTATAAAAGATTTTTAAGATCGATTAGATTTAACTCGATTGGCGCGATTCTCTGCGTTCGCCGATCAGCTTGCAGCCGCTCGATCATTCAGGTCGCAGGCGTGCGGTTTAATCAATCTCACCCCCTGAAGCCAGCGCCTGCTTGCAACAGTGGTTTCATGCTCGGAGTCCCGCGTGACAATCAATCAGAGTGCCTTGGCCGAGAAGCCCCTTCCGTCTCGCCACGTTATCGCTCGTCCTGACGACGACAGAGGGCGTGGCGTCGATACTGTCCTTGAGTTCAGGGGCGTTACCAAGGCCTATCCTGGCGGCGCATCCGTGTTGCCCGCTGTCGATCAGGTCAATTTGGAAGTACGGCGGGGAGAGGTGCTGTGCTTGATGGGCACATCCGGCAGCGGAAAGTCTACGTTACTTCGGCACATCAACCGGCTGATAAAGCCCTCCAGTGGCGAAGTCCTGGTCGATGGTCAGGCCATCGGCGACCTGGACGCAAGGGCGCTGCGAGCGTTGCGGTCCCGGCGTATCGGCATGGTCTTCCAGCACTTCGGGCTGTTACCCCACCGCACCGTACTGGACAATATCGCATTGCCATTGGAATTGCGGGGTACCCCGGAAGCGGTTCGTCATGCAGCGGCCAAGGTGCAGCTACGCGCAGTCGGGCTGGAGGGCTGGGCCGAGCATTATCCCCACCAGCTGTCCGGCGGCATGCAGCAGCGGGTCGGCCTGGCGCGGGCTTTGGTGAGCGAACCGGACATCCTGCTGATGGACGAGCCCTTCAGCGCGCTCGACCCTACCATTCGACGAGACCTGCAAAATCACTTCATGGCGTTAGTCCGCGAGCGCGGTATTACCACCTTGTTGGTTACGCATGACCCCGCAGAGGCCCTGCGCCTGGGTGATAGGATCGCGATCATGCGCCAAGGTCGCCTCGTTCAGGTCGGTACCCCAGCGCAATTGCTGGAAGCACCGGCCGACAGCGAAGTGGCCGACTTCTTTCAGGACCACACCAAGGTCATGCCGCGCGCACGTTCCGTCGCCCCGGCGGCTCCGAAAGAAAACACCCGAGCAATGCCTGGCCGCACCGCCGTTGGCCGCTGGCAAGCCCTGTTGATGGGGCCTGCGGCGCTGGCCGCCGCCGGCAGAGGCGGCGCCTTCTGGCTCTGCCTGGCCACTGAACTCGCAGCGCTTGCGGTATTGGCCCAGAGCATCGTCGGTTCATCGACGTTGGCAGCGCTGGCGGCCCTGGCCGTGTTCGTGACGAACCGAATCATAGCGGCCTCGTTGAGTCGCCAACCGGTGTCGCGCTCCGAGTCAGGCTGGGCGGTGCCGCTTGCAGTACTGATGGTGAGTCAGGTGCTGGTGATCTGGCGTGTGTTTGCACCCGAGACAGGTCACGTTTTGCAGCAGTTTCCGGCTGACCGCCAGCTAATGTTGCAGGTGGCCCAGGGCATCGACCAGTTCATCGCATGGTCGCAGGTGACCTTCGAGCGTGCGTTCATCGGGGTCATCTACATCGTACGTGGGGTCATCGACGGCATTGAAAGTGGGCTGGGCTGGCTGCCTTGGCCTGTTCCTGCCTTGGCGCTGGTACTTCTGGCTTGGCGCTCGGCTGGAACGACGCTTGCGCTGACCAGCACTGCGGCGGTCTTGTACATCGGTCTGTTCGGCTTCTGGGAGCGCACTGTCTCCACCTTGGCGCTGGTCGGCTCTTCGGTGTTGATTGCATTGCTCATCGGCGTTCCGACCGGAATCCTGCTGGCCAAGCGTGCGCGGGTGCGACGGCTGGTCACACCGCTACTGGATGTGATGCAAACGCTGCCAACGTTCGTTTATCTGATCCCTGCAGTGGCCTTTTTCTCGGTAGGCAAGACCCCGGCTGTGATCGCCACGGTGGTTTTCGCCCTGGCGCCGATGATCCGTCTGACATCGCTGGGCATCCAGGAAGTACCCAAGGAAACCGTCGAGGCAGCGCTCGCCCATGGCGCAAGCCCTTGGCAAGCGCTGCTCAAGGTGGAGTTGCCGTTGGCACGCCGGTCACTGTTGCTGGGTATCAATCAGACCATCGTCATGAGCCTGTCGATGGTCGTGGTCGCCGCGCTGATCGGCGCTGGTGGGCTGGGCTACGACGTCATGACTGCGCTTCGCAACATCAAAGGCGGGGAGGGCGTGCTGGCAGGCGTGGCGATAGTGCTGTGCGCGCTCATACCCGACCGGATCATTCAATCGAGCTTGCGCCAGCAAGACCCTCTTCGTACCTGAACACAGCGAGAACCCACATGAACAGACACCTGCCCAGCAAACTGGGAACCGCCGCACTGCTGGTTTCCCTTATCTTGCCTGCAGCAGTCTCGGCGAAGGAATCGATCGTCATCGGTGAGCAGAACTGGACCGGCGCGATTGCCATTCAACACATTCTGGGCGAAGTCATTCAGAGCCGTCTGGATGGCGAAGTTTCTTACCTGGCAGGCGATGTGCCTGTGCTATTGAGCGCTGCGGCAAAAGGGGATGGCTCGGTTGACGTGCTGACCGACATCTGGCTGCCGAACCAGTCGGCGGCCTGGGCCAAGTACGTCAGCGGTGGGACCAAGTCCTTGCTACCCAATGCCCATCCGTACACCGGTGTTCAGGGCTTCTACATCCCGGGTTACCTGCAGGACAAATACGGCGTCAAGTCCATCTACGATCTCAACAAGCCTGAAGTGGCCAAGCTGTTCGAGCCGTTGGGCGGTGGTCAGGCGCAGTTGCTGGTGGGCCCTGCGGGTTGGGAATCCACCTACATTGGCCAGATCAAGGCCAAGGATTACGGCTTTGCCGACAAGTTCGAAGCGATCTCGACCGAGGCCTCGGTGACGTACGCCAAGCTGGCGTCAGCCTACAAAGCGCAGCGCGGTGTGGTGTTCTACGCCTACACGCCCGATTGGGTGTTTTCGGCATTCGACCTGCGGCGCCTGGAAGAGCCGGCATTTGACGGCTATGCCCAGGACAACAAGAAGGGTGATCCGCTTTACAAGGCCGATGGATGCTGGAAGTTCATAAGCCCTACAGTAGACGCCGATTGGCTGAACAAGAGCAAGATCACCTGCGCGTTCCCCGATGCCAAGGTCTATGTGCTTGCATCCGCTGGGCTGCAAAAACGCGCGCCGAAGGTCGCAGCGTTCCTGCACAATTTCGCCATTGACCCCAGCGATCTCAATGCCTTGATACTGAAGATCGAAAAGGAACAGGTACCTGCTGATGTCGCAGCCAAGGCTTGGATCCAGGATCATCAGACCACCGTCGATCAATGGCTGGCCGCAGCTCCCGCACAGGGCCAAGCCCAATGAGCCAGGGTCCGATTCACCTCCTTGACGGCGGAATGGGGCGGGAACTCAAGCGCAGCGGAGCGCCTTTCAGGCAACCGGAATGGTCAGCGCTCGCGCTGATCGAGTCCCCAGAGCACGTGCTCCAGGCGCACGAGGCGTTCATAAGGGCCGGCGCGCGGGTCGTGACGACCAACAGTTATGCTGTGGTGCCTTTTCACCTAGGCCAGACGCGCTTCGCCGAGCAGGGGCGAGCGCTTGCCGATCGCGCAGGGCGGCTTGCTCGCCAAGCGGCTTCGCAAAGCGCTGTCCCTGTACGCGTTGCCGGCTCGCTGCCGCCGGCGCTTGGGTCTTATCGGCCCGACCTGTTCGACCACCAGGCTTCTGTGGCCATCCATCAGGAGCTGATTGCAGGGCTGCAAGAGCATGTAGACGTATGGCTGGCTGAAACGCAAAGCTCCACGGCCGAAGTACAGGCCGCTGCTCAGGCGCTGGGTGAGCGTTCCAAGCCGCTGTGGGTGTCCTATACGCTGATCGACGATGCCGATCACGCGCCACGTTTGCGTTCAGGGGAGTCGGTGGCTGATGGCGTGCGCTGCGCCCTCTCGGTCGGAGCCAAGGCAGTGCTGTTCAATTGCAGTCAGCCAGAGGTCATGGGGGCTGCGTTGGAGCAGGCTCAGGCCGTCCTTGGCGATCTTGAGCAGCGCGTGGAGCTGGGGGTTTATGCCAACGCTTTCCCGCCGGTGTCGCAAGAGGCCGAGGCCAACACTACGTTACTGGACATCCGTGCAGACCTCGGGCCTGAGCCCTACCTGGACTGGGCCAGGACCTGGGTCGCCGCAGGCGCCACGATCATAGGCGGGTGCTGTGGTATCGGCCCTGAACATATCGAACAACTTCATAGACACTTCGCGATTGAGCCAGAGGGCATCACCTCATGACGGACAGACAACCACAGCAACGTGTGGAGCAGGCGACTTTTGGTGCGGGCTGCTTCTGGGGCGCCGAAGCGGCCTTCCGGGCTCTGCCGGGTGTAGTCGACAGCCGAGTGGGCTTTGCGCGATCGGCCCAGGGGGAGGCTGACGTGATCGAGGTGGTCCAGGTCGACTTCGATCCAGGCCTGACGTCGTACAGCCAACTGGTGGGGCATTTCTGGGCGCTGCATGATCCTACGTCGGTCGACCGTCAGGGCACGGATATTGGCGTCAAATATCGCTCTGCGCTCTTCGTAAATAACCCTGCTCAGGCTGAATTGGCACAAGCCGCCAAGCACTACTTGGAGGCCTCAGGGAAACTGAGCAAGCCAGTGGCGACCGTCATCTTGCCTTTGGGCGACTTTCAGTTGGCTGACCAGGACCAGCAGCGGTATTTGGAGAAGCACGGCCTGGGCAGCTGCTCGCTGTAAGCCTGGCATGTCGCCAAGACGGTCCTGAGTCACGCAGAACCGTCCTGGCTTCACCCTTCACGCAGGACCGCCAGCGGTGAGGCGTTAAGTGCGCGGCGAGTGCCGAGCACACCCGCGCAGCCGACCAGCAGCGCGCCTGCAACGGGCATCAGCAGCAACCACGGGTGCAGGCTCCACGGCAGTGCGAAAGCGTAGTGATACAAGACGAAGGTGATCAGTTCGCACCCCAGCGCCGCCAGCAAACCGCTCAGTGCTCCCAGCAAGCCGAATTCGATGCGCCGTGTCTTGGTCAGCAATTGGCGTTGGGCCCCCAGGGCACGCAACAGTGCACCTTGACGAATGCGCTCATCCAAGGTGGCTTGAAGGCCTGCGAACAAAACGGCCATTCCTGCGGCCAGTACGAACAGCAGCACGTACTCCACAGCCAGCGTGACCTGAGCAAGTATGCTGCGTAGCTGGGCGAGCAATGCATCGACCTGAAGGATGGTCACCGCAGGAAATGCGCGTGACAGGGCGACGATTTCCTGATCATGCCCGGGTGCGAGGTAAAAACTCGTCAGATAGGTGGTAGGCAGCCCTTGCAACGTACCGGGTTGGAAGATCATGTAGAAATTGGGCTGAAAGCTGTCCCAGTGAACGCTGCGCAGACTGGTCACCTTGGCCTGGCGCTGCTGGCCCCCAATATCGAACGTGAGCCTGTCCCCCAGTTTCAGGTGAAGGCTTTCGGCGAGCTGGGCCTCCACCGATACGCCAGGTACATCGTCATCGCTTGGTGATCCTTGCCACCAATGACCACCGGTCAATTGATTGCCGTCAGGCAACTGCGCCGCCCATGTCAGGCTCAGGTCCCGTTGCACGGCGCGTTCGCCTGCAGAGTCCTTCGTGACGATCTGTTGGACCGGCTGCTGATTGATCTCGATCAGCCGCCCAGGTGTGACTGGGTACAGGGGAGCCGCAGCGGCGTTGATCTGTTTGAGCTGTTGGGCGAAGCGGCCCTGGTCCTCAGGCAGAATATTGAGTGCGAAATGATTCGGGGCATCTTCAGGCAGCTGTGCCTGCCAGGTGTCGAGCAGCTCCGCACGCAGCAGCGCGACCAGGCCCATGGCGAGCAGGATCAGCCCGAAAGCCAAGGCCTGCCCGGCGGCGGCCGTGGGGTGGCGAAGCAACTGCCCCAGCCCCAGGCGCCAGGCCAGCGGCGCCCCTGACAGGAGCCGACGCAGGCTGCGCAAACCCAGCCACAGCAACCCGCCCAGCACCAGGGCTGCCGCCAGGCCGCCTGCCAGGAGTGCGAAGGTGAGCAGCAGGTCAAGGCTCAACCGCCACATGATAAGCCCCAGGGCGAACAGGGCTGCACCGTAGACCAGCCAGCTACTGGGAGGTACAGGGAGCAGGTCACGACGCAGCACCCGCAACGGGGGCACTTTACCCAAGGCTGCAATCGGCGGCAGAGCAAAGCCTGCCAGCGCGACCAACCCCGTGGCGACGCCAGCCAAGGCCGGCCACAGGCTCCCTGGCGGTACGTCGCTGGGCAGTAATCCGTGCAGCAGCTTGAACAAACCCAGCTGCGCAAGCCAGCCCACTGCGGCGCCCACGATCGCAGCTGCAAGCCCGAGCATGGCCAGCTGCAGGCTGTACAGGATCAGCGCCTGGCGCCGCGACAGGCCCAGGCAACGCAGCAGGGCGCTGGCGTCCAGGCGCCTGGCGGCATAGCGACTGGCAGACAGCGCCACGGCGACACCGGCCAGCAATACTGCAACGAGGCTGGCCAGGTTCAGGTAACGTTCGGCTTGACCCAATGCGCCGCCGATCTGCTGGTTGCCATCGCGGGTGTCGCGCAACCGTTGGCTGGCCGAAAGCGTGTTTTCGACGCTGGCGCGGTATTGCGCCAATGCCTCGGCAGGGCCGCTCCACAGGTCACGGTATGTCACGCGGCTGCCGGGTTGCACCACGCCGGTCGCTGGCAGGTCCGCCAGGTTCATCATCACCCGTGGGGTCAAGCTGTAGAAGTTGTTTGCCCGGTCCGGTTCATAGGTCAGCACGCGGCTCATGCGCAGGGCCTTCATGCCCACATCGATGCTGTCGCCGATGTTCATGCCCAATGCCGCCAGCAGCCGTGGTTCCACCCACACCTCGCCAGCTGCCGGCCCGCCGCCTGGTTTTTCCTCGGCATAAGGCTCGGCGGCGCTGCGCACCTGGCCGCGCAATGGGTAGGCGTTATCGGCGGCCTTGACCCCCGCGAGCTGGATACCGTTATCTGCGCCCACCACGCTGGTGAACTCGACCACCTGCGCGTGATGCAGCCCCAAAGCCTCGCCGATTGCAATCTGTGGCGCTGCGGCCGGGGCGCTGCCCTGCAGTACCAGGTCAGCGCCCAGGAACTCACTGGCACGCAATTGCATAGCGGCGTTGAGCCGCGCGCCGAAATACCCGATGGCAGTACTGGCCGCCACGGCGATCAGAAGCGAAAAGAACAATACCCGCACTTCGCTGGCCCGAAGATCGCGCAGCAGCTGTCGCCAGGCCAGCCCCAGCAGGCGCGCCGCCGACATGCCCTTCATCCGGCCTCCAAGGGGCTGACCAACTGGCCCGCATCCAGGCGGATATGGCGGTGGCAACGGCGAGCGAGTCGCTCGTCATGGGTCACCAGGATCAAGGTGGTGCCGCGCTCCTGATTCAGTTCGAACAGCAGGTCGCTGATGCGCTCGCCCGTATGGCTGTCGAGGTTGCCCGTCGGTTCGTCGGCAAACAGTACGGCCGGCTGAGCAGCAAAAGCACGGGCAAGAGCCACCCGCTGTTGCTCACCGCCCGACAGCTGCCGCGGCGTATGGGTAAGCCGTTGCCCTAACCCTACGCGTTCGAGCAAGGTGCGCGCGTGATCGCGCGCGTCTGCGCGACCATACAGTTCCAACGGCAGCATCACGTTTTCCAGCGCATTGAGGCTGTCGAGCAACTGGAACGACTGGAACACAAAGCCCACGTGCTCGGCCCGGATGCGGGCCCGCTGGTCCTCATCGAGCACGCCTAGGTCGTGCCCGGCGAGCGTCACCGAACCTTGGCTGGGCTGATCGAGCCCGGCCAGCAGCCCAAGCAGGGTCGATTTGCCTGAACCTGAGGCGCCGACGATGGCAAGGCTGTCCCCTGCGGCCAGCTCCAGCGACATGGGGTGCAGGATGGTGAGTTCACCTTCCGCGCTGGTGACCACTTTGCTAAGGTGCTGAGCAACGAGCATGCTGGGGCCCATGGAGAATCCGATGCGAATGTGGTTGATGAGTGCCGGTCTGGCCCTGTATTGCCTGGCCCAGAGCGCGACTGCGGGAACGGTGCTGATTGTCGGTGATAGTATCAGCGCAGGTTTTGGCCTGGATACCCGCGAAGGTTGGGCATCCTTGTTGCAGACCCGCCTGCGTCAGGAAGGTTTCGACGACAAGGTGGTCAACGCCTCGATCAGTGGCGACACCAGTGCCGGCGGGCAGGCGCGGCTGCCAGCGTTGCTGACTGAGCACGCGCCCCAGGTGGTTGTGCTGGAGTTGGGAGGCAACGATGGCTTGCGCGGCCAGCCGCCGGCGCAATTGCGACAGAACCTTGCCGCGATGATCGATCAGTCGCGCCAGGCAGGTGCCAAGGTCTTGCTGCTGGGCATGCAGCTGCCTCCCAACTATGGCGTCCGCTATACCACCGCTTTTGCCGAGGTGTACAAGGAGTTGGCCAAGGACAAGCAGGTAGCACTGGTGCCGTTTTTCCTGGAAGGGGTTGGCGGCGTTCCTGAGTTGATGCAGGCAGACGGCATCCATCCTGCCCAGGGCGCCCAGCAGCGGCTGCTGGAAAACGCCTGGCCGGCGCTCAAACCCTTGCTCTGACGCTTTAAACGGGGGCGGGTTTGGGCTAATGTTGCGCCCCCCGTTCCGAGTACCCCCGATGCCGCGCCCTGCCTGGTCCCTTTTCGCCTACCAATTGATCGAGCCCGACGAACAGCTTGACCTGTTCGCCTGCCAGGAAAGTCGCGTTCATCTGGTCGCGCGGCAGCTCGAACTCGGCGTGCCGGTGGACAGAACATTGTGCGGGGGGCTGTTGCCTGCGCACCCCCGCTGGTCCGGCGTGCCACGCACCATCTATCGCGATACCCGGCTGTGCGAGCTGTGCCGCGCCATTCTCGATGCGCAGCGGCGAGGCATGCGACCGGTCTGGCCACAATTGCAGGCGGTCTGAGGCGCGCACCTTTCATCATCTGTAACCGCGTCCGGCTCAGGATGCCTCCCGCTGTCTGGGGTGGGGGTGTACAATCATGCCTTTCGTCCCACCTTCCAAAGGATTTACCGGATGTTGCCGCGCTTTCCCGCCGTCACTCGTAGCCTGTCCCTGGCCGCCTTGCTGGTAGCGGGGCCTGCTGTCGCACTGGAGTTGCCACTGCCGCCACCTGGGGACGACATCGTCGGTCAGGTGCATGTGATCAAGGCCAAGTACGAAGATACATTCGCCGATATCGGTACGGCCAATGACCTGGGCTATCTGGAGATGATCGCCGCCAACCCGGGTGTCGACCCCTGGCTGCCTGGCGCAGGCACCGAAATCATCTTGCCCACGCGCTACATCCTGCCACCGGGTCCTCGTGAAGGCATCGTCATCAACCTTGCCGAGTACCGCTTGTATTACTACCCCAAAGGCGAGAATGTGGTGCACACCTTCCCGTTGGGGATCGGTCGCGAAGGCTGGGGCTCGCCCATTGCCAATACCAAGATCATCGCCAAGACGCCAAACCCTACCTGGACGCCGCCGGCGTCGATCCGGGCCGAGCATGCAGCCGATGGCGACATCTTGCCTGCCGTGGTTCCGGCAGGCCCGGATAACCCGCTTGGGCCCTTCAAGTTCACCCTGGGTGTACCGGGTTACCTGATCCATGGCTCAAACAAGAAATTCGGGATCGGCATGCGTACCAGCCATGGCTGCTTCCGCATGCTCAACAACAACGTGCTGGAACTGTCGGGCATGGTGCCGGTGGGCACTCCTGTTCGCATCATCAACGAACCGTACAAGTTTGGGGTGAGCGGGGGCAAGGTATACCTCGAAGCCCACACGCCGCTGGATGATCAGGGCAATCCTTCGGTGGTCGACAAGCATACGGCGGTCATCAACGCGTTGCTCAAGCGTGAAGACCTGGCCAATAACCTGCGCATGAACTGGGACATGGTCCGCGACGTCGTGGCTGCCGAAGATGGCATGCCGGTGGAGATTGCTGTGCCCGTTGACAATCAGAACGCTACGCCGATGGTCTCGACGCTTCCGGATGAGATGCAGTAACCCTCTCTGCGAACTGCCTTGACGGCGACGTAGTGCGCAATCGCGCCTCGATGTCGAAAATTCGCAAAAAAAAGCCGACCCCAAAGGGGTCGGCTTCATAACAGCCCCAAGGGGCTATTATTTGCGGCTGGCTTTGTCCAGCATGCGCAGTGCGCGCTCATTGGCTTCGTCAGCGGTCTGCTGAGCTTTCTGAGCGGCTGCCAGTGCGTCGTCAGCCTTGCGGTAGGCTTCATCGGCACGAGCTTGTGCGCGGGCTGCTGCGTCTTCAGTTGCAGTCAGGCGAGCTTCGGTTTCTTTGGAGGCGCTGCTGCAACCGGTAGCCAGAACTGCGGCCAGAGCCAGAGCAGAGAATTTCAGAACGTTGTTCATCGTGATCCCCTTCAAGGACTTTCTATTAATGAGCCATCTCTCAGAAAAGAGAAACTGGCCGGCGTACATAGTACCCATTACTTGTAGTAAGTAAACTGACTGAACGCAAGAACTGCAAAAAAAACAGTGCGCAGTTTCTGCACCAGCAAAGGGGCGCGGCTCATCGCGCCGAGCCAGCAGGTTAACTCTGCACTAACGGCAACTTTCATGTTGAACTAAGGGTGACTTCTACTGTCTTTGTGCGTCTTAGTCCTACATCATTTGTCGGCAAAGCTAACGTCCCACTTAACAGCGCAAGACGTTGGTAGCTTGCATTCATTCGAATCGCTTCACTTGAGCAGTCCACGGGTATGCGCCTAGTATGTGGGTCTACAGAAAACCCGAACGAACGCAGACGTCCAGCGGTCCAACGCGCAATAGACGATGCATGTGCCAAGTGTGCCGGGTATTGATCATCGGTTAGGCTATGGGTCTGCCAGAAAGGCCCGCAAGGAGTAGTGATGAGCGAAGCGCTGACCATCCACCATGACCAGGCGGGTCATCAGTTCGAGACCAATGTGGACGGTCATCGTGCCTATCTGACTTACATGGACCTGGGTAAGCAGACGCTGGACATCTACCGCACCTTCGTACCCAACGCCTTGCGCGGGCGTGGGATCGCAGCTGCCCTTACCGAGCGCGCGCTGCAATATGCCGAGCAGATGGGCTACACGGTGATACCGTCCTGCTCGTACGTGGAGCGTTACTTGGAGCGTCAGCAGCGTCACGCCAGCAAGGTGTGATCGCTGCTTTGAACACTAGGGCCTGAACGGCCCCAAAGGTCTCAGGCGCGATTGCGCTGAGGGAGTACGTCCTTCAACTTCGCGCGCATGCTGCGCAGCGTCTTCTCGGTCGCCGACCAGTCGATGCAGGCGTCCGTCACCGAAACGCCATACTGCAGCTGGGACAAGTCCTTGGGAATGGATTGGCAGCCCCAGTTCAGGTGGCTCTCGACCATCAACCCAATAATCGATTGGTTGCCCTCCAGAATCTGGTTCGCCACGTTTTCCATCACCAGCGGTTGCAAGGCCGGGTCCTTGTTGGAGTTGGCATGGCTGCAATCGACCATGATGTTGGCCTTGATCTTGGCCTTGGCCAGGTCCTGTTCGCACAGAGCGACGCTGACCGAGTCGTAGTTGGGTTTACCATTACCGCCGCGAAGCACGACATGCCCGTAGGGGTTACCCTTGGTGGTCACGATGGAGACGCCACCTTCCTGGTTGATTCCCAGGAACCGGTGCGGCTTGGACACCGACTGCAGGGCGTTGATAGCGACGGTCAAGCCACCATCGGTACCGTTCTTGAAGCCGACGGCCGACGACAGGCCAGAGGCCATTTCGCGGTGGGTCTGCGACTCGGTGGTACGGGCACCGATGGCTGACCAGCTGATCAGATCCTGCAGGTATTGCGGGGAAATCGGATCCAGTGCCTCAGTGGCCGTGGGCAAGCCCATTTCGGCGAGGTCCAGCAGCAGCTTGCGACCGATATGCAAGCCATCCTGGATCTTGAAGGAGTCGTCCAGATACGGGTCGTTGATCAGGCCCTTCCAGCCCACGGTGGTACGCGGTTTTTCGAAATATACCCGCATGACCAAGTACAGCGTGTCGGACACTTCTTCGGCCAGGGCCTTCAGGCGCGCTGCGTATTCATGCGCGGCCTTGATGTCGTGGATGGAGCAGGGGCCGACCACGACGAACAGGCGGTGATCCTTGCCATCGAGAATATTGCGCACCACGTCTCGGCCAGCAGTCACGGTCTGCAGGGCCTGGGCGCTAAGGGGGATTTCCTTCTTGAGCTGGTCGGGGGTGATCAGCGTCTCGTTGGATGCAACGTTCAAGTCATCGATCGGTAAATCAGCCATCGTGTTACTCGTCAGGTCACGGGTGCCGGCCGCCAGCTATCCCCGTGCGGCCCAGCAGCAAGAATAATCGCAGCGGGGAGCCGAACCTTAGCGCGTTAGCGTTTGCGCCACAATGGGCATTGCCCCGTGCAGGCGGGGTTTTTCCGGGTAGCAGGGGTCGACGGCGAGCATCGATCTGCGCGAAGGTGCCCAACCGGTGTAATAAACAGGCTGACATGAGAAGGAGAACCGCATGCACGCGCGCAACCCCCGGATTGGCATCATCGGCAGCGGTGCCATAGGCGGCTTTTACGGGCTGCTGCTGGCACAGGCCGGTTTCGATGTGCACTTTTTGCTCAGAAGCGAGTATGAAGCGGTCAGTCATCACGGGCTGACCGTCCAGAGCGCTGTCCATGGTCGGCTGCACGCCAAAGTAAATTGCTACGCCGACGCCGCGCAAATGCCGCCCTGCGATTGGCTATTGATAGGCGCCAAAGCCACCGGCAACCCGCAACTGGCGCCATTGATCGTGCAGGCCGGTGCACCGGATGCGAAAGTGGTGCTGCTGCAGAACGGACTGGATGTCGAAGCGCAGCTGCGCCCGTTACTGCGGGCTGATATGCACCTGCTTGGCGGGTTGTGCTTCGTCTGCGCCGACCGCCAGGCACCCGGAGTGATTCGCCATCAGGCGTTGGGTACCGTGAACGTGGGTTATCACAGTGGTCCTGGTGACGATGGCGGGCGCCGCCTGGTGGAGCAGGGGGTTTCATTGTTCCAGGCTGCGGGGGTGAGTTCTGTGGGCATGCCTGATCTGGCTGGCGCCCGGTGGCAAAAGTTGGTGTGGAACGTCCCTTTTAACGGCTTGTCAGTGTTGCTCGGCGCCAGCACGGCCCAGCTGCTGGGCGACAGCCATGCCCGCACGCTGGTGCAAGCCTTGATGGAGGAGGTGATGGTGGGCGCTGTCGCTTGTGGTCATGCCATGCCCGCAGGCTATGCTCAGCAACTGCTGAGCATGACCGAGCGCATGCCTGATTACTGGCCCAGCATGTACCACGACCACGTTCATCATCGACCTCTAGAGACAGAGGCCATCTATGCAGCGCCTCTGGCCCGCGCCCAGTCCGCGGGTTGCCATTTGCCCCGCATGGAGATGTTGTACCAGTCGCTGAGGTTCCTCGGTAAAAACAGTGGAGGGGCCATGCTCTAGGCGCAGTCATGCACCAGGCTGGGCAAGCGAGGCGCCGATGCGCTGCTAAGCTCAAGTTTGCCCTGCCGCCATGGCAGTCGAGGAGGTCGAATGATCCGCTCTCTGCTGTACGCCACAGACCTCGGCGTCTATGCGCCATTCGTGATGCAGCATGCGCTAGCGTTGGCGCGCACATTCGGTGCCGAGTTGTACGTCATTCATGCGGTCGAACCGATGGGCCAGTTTGCCGAATCCCTCCTGCAAAGTTACCTGGACGAACACACCCTGGACCAGCTGCACAGCCAGGGTGTGGGTACGGTGATGGCCAACATCGAGCAGCGTGTACTGGAAAATTTCCGTGAGGAGCTGGGGGAGCAAGCCGATCTGGCGGTGCTCAAGGCGGTGCGCGTGCGCCAGGGCGACCCTGCGCAAGTCATCCTGGATCAGGCCCAGCGCCTGAGCGTCGACCTGGTTGTCTTCGGGAGTCACAGCGCCGGGGCGGGCGTGGACGTGCCCCTGGGTAGAACGGCGGTCAGATTGCTCCAGCTCTCGCCTATACCGGTCTACATGGTCCCCTTGGCACAGCATCTAGGTCGTAGGAAAGGCTGAATTACGCTGTGGGAATATTCCAGGCGGTGTAACAAAATAGTTCTAGATTTATTACGATTACCACTAATATAGTTATATATCGTCGCTGCCCGCTGCCGCTGACCCACGCTGAACTGAGGGAACCCTATGAAGCTTCAACAACTGCGCTACATCTGGGAAGTAGCGCACCATGACCTCAACGTCTCTGCGACAGCACAAAGCCTGTATACCTCGCAGCCGGGGATCAGCAAGCAGATCCGACTGCTCGAAGACGAGTTGGGCGTCGAGGTATTTGCGCGTAGCGGCAAGCACCTGACGCGTGTGACCCCAGCAGGGGAGCGCATCATCAACACCGCTGGCGAAATCCTGCGCAAGGTCGAGAGCATCAAGCAGATCGCCCAGGAGTTTTCCAACGAGAAAAAGGGCACGCTCTCCATCGCCACCACCCACACCCAGGCTCGCTACGCTTTGCCTCCGGTGATCAGTGGCTTCATCAAGCAGTACCCGGAAGTGTCCTTGCACATGCATCAGGGTTCCCCGATGCAGATCGCCGAGATGGCCGCAGACGGTACGGTGGATTTCGCCATCGCCACAGAAGCGCTCGAGCTGTTCGGCGACCTCATCATGATGCCGTGCTACAAGTGGAACCGTTGCGTGGTGGTTCCGCAGGGCCATCCATTGGCCAAGCTTCCCAAGCTGACCCTCGAAGCGGTGGCCGAATATCCCATCGTTACCTATGTGTTCGGCTTTACTGGGCGCTCCAAGTTGGACGAAGCTTTCAGCAACCGCGGCCTGACGCCCAAGGTGGTGTTCACGGCGGCGGACGCGGACGTGATCAAGACGTACGTCCGCCTCGGTTTGGGCGTGGGCATCGTTGCAGGTATGGCAGTTGACGCCAAGCTGGACGGTGACCTGGTAGCCCTGGACGCCAGCGAACTGTTCGAAGCCAGCATCACCAAGATCGGCTTCCGGCGTGGCACTTTCCTGCGCGGGTTCATGTGCGACTTCATCGAGAAGTTTGCGCCGCACCTGACCCGTGAAGTGATGGCCAAGGCCATCCAGTGTCACAACAAGCAGGAGCTGGAGGCATTGTTCGAAGGTGTCGAGTTACCGGTGCACTGATCCTCGGACGCCAGGGCCGCCACGCGGCCCTTTTCAAAGGTATCGCCCGCGTTTCAGGCCTTGGTGATCAGGTTGCCGGCGTGCAGGCCGCATTCCTTCTGGGTCGACTCTTCCCACCACCAGCGGCCTTCGCGCTCGTGCTGATTGGGTAGCACAGGGCGCGTGCAGGGCTCGCAACCGATGCTGATGAAACCGCGCTCATGCAGGCTGTTGTAGGGCAGCTCCAGCATGCGGATGTAGCCCCAGACTTCTTCGCTGGTCATCTGAGCCAGAGGGTTGAACTTGTAGAGCGTGCGCTCCGGGGTGGAGAAACCGGTGTCGATCTCCAGGGCTGCGACCTGGCTGCGCGTGCCGGGGCTCTGGTCGCGGCGCTGCCCCGTGGCCCAGGCACTGACGGTCGCAAGCTTGCGGCGCAGGGGCTCGATCTTGCGGATGCCGCAGCACTCGCCGTGGCCGTCACGGTAGAAGCTGAACAGGCCTTTGTCTTTGACGAACGGGTCGAGCTTGCTGCGATCGGGGCTGAGGATTTCGATGGGCAGGTTGTACTGCTCGCGCACCTGATCGATGAAGCGATAGGTCTCCGGATGCAAGCGCCCGGTGTCGAGGCTAAAGACTTTGACCTGTTTGTTCAGCTTCCAGGCCATGTCCACGAGTACCACATCTTCGGCACCGCTGAAGGAGATCCACAGATCGTCGCCGAAATGCTCGAAGGCGAGTTTGAGAATGTCCTGTGGGGACTTGTTCGCGTAGGCCGCTGCCAGGGCAGCGACATCGAAAGGTTGGCTCATCAGGCGGTTTCCATCTTGGCTGTGGCGCTGGGCGCTCGTAGTGAGGCAATGGTAACAAAAAACCCATCCTGATTGCGGGACGCGCCAAGTGCGTTCAGCGATCGACGAGTTAAAGCCGCCTTCAAAGCGCCTGCAAGGTCTGCATCAGCACCCGCACCTTGGCAATCGACTCCTCGTACTCGGCCTGCCATTCGGAGTCCGCCACCACGGCGCCCCCGCCCCAGCAACTGACCTGGCCGTCCTTGATCAACAGGCTACGGATGGCGATAGAACTGTCCATTTCGCCGCGTACATCGACATACAGTAGCGATCCGCAGTAAAGCGCTCGGCGAGTGGGTTCAAGCTCATCGATGATCTGCATCGCGCGGATCTTGGGCGCGCCGGTGATCGAGCCGCCAGGAAAGCTGTCGCCGATCAGATCCAGTGCGTCCCTGCCAGCCGCCAGCGTGCCTGTCACGCTGCTGACCAGATGGTGCACGTTGGGGTAGGTTTCCAGGCTGAACAGCTCAGGCACTTTGACGGAGCCAATCTCGCACGTACGGCCCAGGTCATTGCGCAACAAGTCCACGATCATCAGGTTTTCCGACCGGTCCTTGGGGCTTTGCCGCAGTTGCTCGGCATTGCGCGCATCCTCGGCCGCATCGTGACCTCGCGCACGGGTGCCCTTGATCGGACGGGTTTCCACATGACCCTTACTGACCCGAATGAACCGCTCGGGCGAGAAGCTCAACAAGGCGCTGCCGTCTGCCAATTGCTGGAACCCGGAGAAGGGCGTTGGGCATGCCTGGCGAAGGGCTTGATAAGCTCGCCAGGGATCGCCCTGGCAAGCAGCGCGAAACCGTTGGGTCAGGTTGATCTGGTAGCAGTCGCCTGCCTGGATGTAGCGTTGCACCTGCTCGAAGGCTGCATGGTACTGCTCGGGCGCAAGGTCACCAGTCATTGGGGCGAGCAGCTTGAAAGCCCCGCTGGCCCGAGGTTCACACCCCTCGAACAGGCGCACCAGTCGCTCACGCTCTTCACGGTCCAGGCTTGGATGAAACACCAGTTGGCTGGTACGGGTGGCGTGGTCGGTAACCAACGCCCATGCGTACACGCCCAGTTGGGCATCCGGCAGGCCGAGGTCGTCCACCGCCTGGGTCGGCAAGTGTTCCAGCCGACGACCAAAATCGTAGCTCAGGTAACCGATCAACCCTCCGGCAAACGGCAGCTCGCTCTCCGGCGGTAGATGTGCAGCGCCCAAGCGAGCCAGCGCAGCGCGCAACCGCTGCAGGAAGGCGCGCCCTGTTTCGTCCGCCAGCACCTGCAACTGCTGCACTGGCCACGCGCTTAGTAGGTCGAAGCGCCCCCGTTCAGCGCCGGGGCGAGCGCTGTCGAGCAAAATGGCGCCCGGAGCATCACGCAAGCAGGAAAAGTAGGCAGCCGGATCAGGCTGGTAGGGCAGGGCGTGCAACGTGCAGGTCGGCATCAGTAGGGACGGCGATTCAAAAGCGAGGACGGCGATTGTAGTCCGGTGCAGGCATTGCGCCTAGCGTCAGGACGACATTCGCCATCTTCATCTGGCCGGGGCTGGTGGCCAACCCCGGCCCTTAGTGACCGGGCCTGTGGCCGAACAGGCCTTGGGCAACGCGCACGCGTTGCTCTGCATCTTCGGTCACACCCTCTTTGGCCAATGCCTCAAGATGCGCCTCGATCGCATGGGTGCGTTGCGTCAGGCCGCAATCGTTGGCGATCTGGATATTCAGCCCTGGGCGAGCGTTGAGCTCGAGGATCAGTGGGCCTTTTTCCTGGTCCAGCACCATGTCCACGCCAATGTAGCCCAGGCCGCACAGCTCATAGCAGCCGGCGGCCAGCTTCATGAACCCGTCCCAGGTCGGCAGCTGCACGCCGTCCACTGCGTTGGTGGTGTCGGGATGCTTGCTGATGATGTTGTTCAGCCAAGTGCCACGCAGCGTCACGCCTGTGGCCAAATCCACGCCCACACCGATGGCGCCTTGGTGCAGGTTGGCCTTGCCGCCGGACTGGCGGGTGGGCAGGCGCAGCATGGCCATGACCGGGTAGCCCATCAGGACGATGATGCGGATGTCCGGTACGCCTTCATAACTGATGCTCTTGAAGATCTGGTCCGGGGTGACCCGATACTCGATCAGGGCGCGGTCGCGATGGCCGCCGAGCGAGTACAGCCCGGTGAGGATGCTGGAAATCTGGTGCTCGATTTCCTCATGGCTGATGATCTTGCCGGACACTGTCCGGTAACGGTCTTCGAAACGGTCGGCGATGACCATGATGCCATCACCCCCGGCGCCCTGAGCCGGCTTGATCACGAAGTCGCTGCGCCCGCCGATGATCTCGTCAAGCTTCTCGATCTGCTTTTCCGTCTCGATGACGCCGTACATTTCCGGCACATGGATGCCGGCTGCCAGGGCGCGCTCCTTGGTGATGATCTTGTCGTCGACGATCGGGTACAGGTGGCGCTTGTTGTACTTGAGTACATAGTCTGCATTGCGCCGATTGATACCCATGATGCCCCGGGCCTCCAGGGCTTTCCACGTCTTGATCAGGCCGAACATCAGGCGTCCGCCTTCTTCAGGAATGCCTTGAAGCGGACCAGTTCGGTCAGGCGGTAGCCGCGGTAGCGACCCATTGCCAGCATGAAGCCCACCAGAATCAACAGCACGGCCGGGAAGGTGAACACGAAGTAGACCAGCTCCGGTACCATCATCAGCAGGTGCGCGAGAGAGGCGGCGAACAAGGTGCCGATGGCCACTTTCATGGCATGACCACCGCCGCGTTCTTCCCAGGTGATCGACAGGCGTTCGATGGTCATGGTCAGGATCACCATCGGGAACAGCGCGACCGACAAGCCGCGCTCAAGGCCCAGTTTGTGGCTGAACAGGCTGATGGCGGCAATTAATACCACGACGAATGTCAGCACCACCGAAAGGCGGGGCAGCATCTGCAGTTTCAGGTGTTCGAGGTAGGAGCGCAGCGATAGCCCCAGCGCGGTGATGACGGTGAACAGCACGATCCCGAAGCCCAGCTGTGTTTCGCGGAAGGCCAGGGCGATCAGGACCGGTGTGAAGGTACCCAGGGTCTGGATGCCGATCAGGTTGCGCAGCACCAGAATCACCAGCACGCCGATGGGAATCATGACCATGATCATGAAGGTCTGCTGGGTCTGCAGCGGCAGCCCGTACAGGGAGTATTCAAGGAAGTCAGCGTCGGTGTTCTCGTCTGTCAGCTTGGCCAGGCGGATGGCGTTCATCTCGCTGTTGTTCATGCTGAAGGTGACGTTGGCCCGCTTACCGCCATCGACCGTGATCAGGTTGTCATCCCCGGTCCACCACAATAGCCGGTCGTTGGGCAGGCCTTGCTCACCGGTCTCGGGGTTGAAATACAGCCAGTCATTGCCGTTGAAGCTGCGCAACCACAGTTCCGGGGTTTGCGGGGTGTCGGCCACCAGGCGGATCGTGTGCACCTTCTCCATCGGCACGTGGGCAATGGACAGCAACAGGTCAATGACCTGCGCCTTCTTCATCGGTGAGGTATCGCCTGCCAGCAGCAGCTTGACGTTGTCGTCGTTGAGGTTGTTGACGCGCTTGATGGTTTCACCAACGAACGTCTCGACATCGGCCGAATGCTGACGAATCGGTGCCATCAAGGCTTCGGCGGCGATCTTCTCGGGGCCTTCTACGGCGAGGCTGTCGCGGAAGGTCGGGCCCTTGACCTTGGCTTTCTCGGTGCTGTAGCGCTTGGTCAGCACCAGCCGGTAATAAAGGGTCTGGTTGCCGCTGGCGCGCCGCGCGGACCAGGTGACCTTGCGGTTGCCGTCGGCGCGGTTGACGCTCACACCATAGTTGTTGGAAATGAAGCTTTCGTTGAGGCTCACGTAATCCCGATTCAGGGGCGGCACGAACATCTGGACCTTTACCGGGTCCTTGGTGCTGGCCACAAATTCGATCTTGGCATCGATGTTCCACAGATCGTCCGTTTCATCCTCGGTCACCGGGATGCCAAGTACGAAGATCTGATAAGCCGTGACCGCTACGCCCAGCAACACCAGAACGGTGATCAGGACTTTCAGATGGAGGGTAAGAGAGCGCATCGGAATTACTCTGCTTTGGGAGCGTCGGTGGCACAGGCAGGTTTGCCGGCCGCATATTTAAGGCTTGGGTCGACCAGGGCGTCGAAATGCTTCAAAGCCTCCGAGCCGATCAACAGTGGGAACTGGAAAGCGCTGCGATCGGTGAGGTTGACTTCGATGGTGCGCCTGGCCTGGCCCATGCAGATGTCCAGCTCGATGACGGGGCGTGCGGTGTAGGCCTTGCCCGATTCGGCGTCGTAGTCGCCCGCCCTGCGCTTGATCTTGCTCACGCGCGCCAGCGGGCGTTCGATGGGGTGGGAATGGGCAGCATCGATGGCCAGGTAGAAGCGCACCCAGCTTTCGCCATTGCGCTTGAAACGCTTGATGTCGCGGGCGCTGAGCGAGGCTGTCTTGGCCCCTGTGTCGAGCTTGGCCGCCACTTCGAGGTCAAGGTCGCCCAGGCGAGCATATTCGTTCAGACCGTACACGGTCTTGCCGGCTGCCTGGCTCAGGGCCGGCAACAGGAGGAGGCTAATCAGCAAAGCAAAGGGTGTCAGTTTCATAGTCCTGGCGCGGTATTGTGCAAAGTTCGGGGTAAGGCGACTGGCAACGGCTGCACAAGCTTCCTCGTTGATCTGCCGGCACCATGCGGGCGGGGCAGACGGGCTATCCATACTCCATCGAAGGCGCGGCATTCTATCACGCCGACGTATTGACGCCAGCGGTGGGCGATCTGACAGTTTGATCGGGGGGTAGTTTCTTGTTGGGTTAATTGTTGACAATGTAGTTTAAGGCTTTGACTGTTACGAGACGTGGCGTTAGATTTAACGCCATGTTTTGTGAAAGGTGTCAACAATATGCAGGCGCTCTCCACGGGTAGCTCTACTGGCAACGAGGAAACGGAAACCCTGTCCGAGCATGTCTTCAGGCGGATTCAGGCGGCCATTGTACGGGGTGACATAGCCCCAGGGAGCAAGATTTCCGAGCCGGAGCTTGCCCGCACCTATGGCATCAGCCGAGGCCCGCTGCGTGAGGCCATTCACCGCCTCGAGGGCCAGCGCCTGCTGGTTCGTGTGCCCCATGTGGGCGCACGGGTGGTTTCACTGAGTCACGCCGAACTCATCGAGCTCTATGAGATCCGCGAGTCGCTCGAAGGCATGGCCTGCCGCCTGGCGGCCCAGCGCATGGGCCGAGCCGACATCGACGAGCTACGCCAGGTGCTGGAAACCCATGAGCGCGATGCTGCCTTCCAGGCGGGCGTGGGCTACTACCAGCAGGAAGGTGACTACGATTTTCACTATCGCATCATTCAGGGCAGCGGTAACCAGACCTTGGTCAAGATGCTCTGCGGCGAACTGTACCAACTGGTGCGCATGTACCGTATCCAGTTCTCGGCTACGCCCAATCGGCCGCGTCAGGCCTTCGCCGAGCACCACCGCATCCTGGACGCCATCGCCGAGGGTGACGGCGAGTTGGCCGAGCTGTTGATGCGTCGTCACATCGCTGCGTCCAAACGCAACATCGAGCGCCATTACCAAGGCGACCACACCCACAGCACACGAGGTGAACAATGACCGTCCAGAGTACCCCAGGCCAACGTTTTCGCGACGCAGTGGCCGCCGAGCGCCCGCTGCAAGTGGTCGGCACCATCAATGCCAACCACGCCTTGCTGGCCAAGCGTGCCGGTTTCAAGGCCATCTACCTGTCCGGCGGCGGTGTGGCAGCCGGCTCCCTGGGTTTACCTGACCTGGGCATCAGTGGCCTGGACGACGTGCTGACCGATGTCAGGCGCATCACTGATGTGTGCGACCTGCCACTGCTGGTGGACGTGGACACCGGGTTCGGTGCTTCGGCCTTCAACGTTGCCCGCACCGTGCGCGCCATGAGCAAGTTCGGCGCCGCCGCCATTCATATCGAGGATCAGGTGGGCGCCAAGCGTTGTGGCCACCGTCCGAACAAGGAAATTGTCACCCAGCAGGAGATGGTCGATCGCATCAAGGCGGCGGTCGATGCCCGCCTTGATGACAGCTTCGTGATCATGGCCCGTACCGATGCGCTGGCGGTCGAGGGGCTCAACGCGGCGTTGGATCGGGCGGCCGCCTGTGTCGAGGCCGGCGCGGACATGATTTTCCCCGAAGCCATCACCGAACTTGCGATGTACAAGACGTTCGCCGACCGGGTCAGGGCCCCCATCCTGGCTAACATCACCGAGTTCGGTGCCACGCCTTTGTACACCACCGAAGAGCTGGGCTCGGTCGATGTGTCGCTGGTGCTGTATCCACTGTCGGCGTTCCGCGCCATGAACAAGGCTGCCGAGAACGTCTACGCCGCCCTGCGCCGCGATGGCACGCAGAAGAACGTGATCGATACCATGCAGACACGCATGGAGCTTTACGACGCCATTGGCTATCACGCTTTCGAGCAAAGTCTCGATGCATTGTTTGCCCAGAAAAAAGGCTGACCTGCCCACTGCGCGCGCTGCAGTGCCCTGGTTCAGGGGTAGATAAGGGTTAGCCAGCCTGCATTCCATAACAAGTTCAAGAAAGGAGAAGCACCATGGCCGAAGCAAAAGTACTCAGCGGCGCAGGCCTACGCGGTCAGGTTGCCGGTCAGACGGCCCTGTCGACGGTCGGTCAGGCCGGCGCAGGGCTGACCTATCGCGGGTATGACGTCCGCGACCTGGCTGCCCACGCCGAATTCGAGGAGGTGGCTTACCTGTTGTTGTATGGCGAGCTGCCCTGCCAGGCCGAGCTTGCCGACTACAAGCACAAGCTCAAGGGCCTGCGCGACCTGCCCCAGGCGTTGAAAGAAGTACTGGAGCGCATCCCGCGCGACGCTCACCCGATGGACGTGATGCGCACAGGCTGCTCCGTGCTCGGAACCCTGGAGCCCGAGCTGACCTTCGATGCCCAGCGCGACAAGACCGACCGGCTCCTGGCCCTCTTCCCGGCGATCATGTGTTATTGGTACCGCTTCAGCCATCACGGGGTGCGCATCGACTGTGTCAGTGACCAGGACACCTTGGGCGGCCACTTCCTGCAGTTACTCCATGGCAAGCAGCCCAGTGAGCTGCATGTGAAGGTGATGAACGTATCGCTCATTCTCTACGCCGAGCACGAGTTCAACGCCTCCACGTTCACCGCCCGCGTGTGTGCCTCGACCTTGTCCGACCTGTACTCCTGCGTCACCGCCGCCATCGGCTCGCTGCGCGGCCCGTTGCACGGCGGCGCCAACGAGGCGGCCATGGAGCTGATCGAGCGCTTCCAGAGCCCGCAACAAGCGACGACCGAATTGCTGCACATGCTCGAGCGCAAAGACAAGATCATGGGCTTTGGTCATGCCATCTACAAAGAGTCCGACCCGCGTAACGAGGTGATCAAAGGGTGGTCCAAGCGCCTTGCCGATGAGGTGGGCGACACGGTGCTGTACCCGGTGTCCGAAGCCATCGACAAGACCATGTGGGAGCAAAAGCGCTTATTCCCCAACGCCGATTTCTACCATGCCTCGGCGTATCACTTCATGGGCATACCGACCAAGCTGTTCACCCCGATCTTCGTCTGCTCGCGGCTTACCGGCTGGGCAGCGCACGTGTTCGAGCAGCGTGAGAACAATCGCATCATCCGTCCGAGTGCCGAATACATCGGCGTCGAACAGCGTCAGTTCGTGCCGATCGAGCAGCGCTGATGGGCGCTCACCCCGCGCAGGCCTTGTTGGCCTCGCGGGGTGGCCCAGCATGTCTGCCCGCACGCGCACCCTTGAACGCCATCTGTGACCGAGCCTGATAACGATATGAATACTGCCTACCGCAAAGCCTTGCCAGGCACTGACCTGGATTACTTCGACGCCCGCGCTGCCGTCGAGGCCATCAAGCCCGGCGCCTACCAGGGCTTGCCCTACACCTCGCGTGTGCTGGCCGAGAACCTGGTGCGCCGCTGCAGCCCCGGCACGCTCCAGGCGTCGTTGGCCCAGCTGATAGAGCGCAAGCGCGACCTCGATTTCCCCTGGTATCCGGCCCGGGTCGTCTGCCATGACATCCTGGGTCAGACCGCGCTGGTCGACCTGGCCGGCTTGCGCGATGCCATCGCCGAGAAGGGCGGTGACCCTGCCCAGGTCAACCCGGTGGTGCCAGTTCAGCTAATCGTCGATCACTCACTGGCCGTCGAGTGTGGCGGCTATGACCCCCAGGCGTTCGAACGCAACAGGGCCATCGAGGATCGCCGCAACGAAGACCGTTTCCATTTCATCAACTGGACCAAGAAAGCGTTCAAGAATGTCGATGTCATCCCGCCTGGCAACGGCATCATGCACCAGATCAACCTGGAGAAGATGTCGCCCGTGGTACACAGCGATGACGGCGTGGCCTACCCGGACACCTGTGTCGGCACCGACAGCCACACCCCGCATGTGGACGCCTTGGGCGTCATCGCCATCGGCGTGGGCGGGCTTGAGGCCGAGAACGTCATGCTCGGGCGGGCCTCCTGGATGCGCCTGCCGGAAATCATCGGCGTCCAGCTCACTGGTAAACTGGCGCCCAACCTGACGGCAACCGACCTGGTATTGGCCCTGACCGAATTTTTGCGCAAGCAGAAGGTGGTCGGCGCCTACCTCGAGTTCCATGGGGAAGGCGCCCGTGCCCTGACGCTCGGCGACCGCGCTACCATCTCCAACATGGCCCCTGAATATGGCGCCACTGCGGCCATGTTCGCCATCGATCAGCAAACCATCGACTACCTGCGCCTGACAGGCCGCGAGGAACAGCAGGTCGCACTGGTAGAGACCTACGCCAAGACCGCGGGTCTGTGGGCTGACAGCTTTACCGAGGTGGTCTACGACCGCACGCTGGACTTCGATCTGGCCAGCGTGGTGCGCACCATGGCGGGCCCCTCAAACCCCCATGCCCGGGTGGCCACCAGCGAGCTGGCCGCCAAGGGGATTGCAGGTGCCTGGGAGCAGGTACCCGGTCAGATGCCGGACGGGGCGGTGATCATCGCAGCCATCACCAGTTGCACCAACACCAGTAACCCGCGCAACGTGATCGCTGCCGGGTTGCTGGCGCGCAATGCCAATAGGCTGGGGCTAACGCGCAAGCCTTGGGTCAAGTCATCCCTCGCCCCTGGTTCAAGGGCAGTGCAGCTGTACCTGGAAGAGGCGGGCCTGGAGGCGGAGCTCCAAGCGTTGGGCTTCGGCATCGTCGCCTTCGCCTGCACCACCTGCAACGGTATGTCCGGCGCCCTCGACCCGGCCATCCAGCAGGAAATCATCGATCGGGACCTGTATACCACCGCGGTGTTGTCGGGTAACCGAAACTTCGATGGCCGTATTCACCCGTATGCCAAACAGGCATTTCTGGCGTCCCCGCCCTTGGTTGTGGCCTATGCCATCGCGGGTACGATCCGTTTCGATATCGAGAAAGATGTGCTGGGCGTGGCATCGGATGGCCGTGAAATTCGCCTCAAGGACATCTGGCCCAGCGATGAAGAAATCGATGCGATGGTCCGCGCTGCGGTCAAGCCCGAACAGTTCCGCAAGGTCTACATCCCCATGTTCGCCGTCGAGCAAGACCGTGGACCGAAGGTAGCGCCGCTGTACGACTGGCGCCCCATGAGCACCTACATCCGTCGCCCGCCCTACTGGGAAGGCGCCCTGGCGGGAGAACGCACCTTGCGTGGCATGCGCCCGCTGGCGTTGCTGCCGGACAACATCACCACCGATCACCTGTCGCCCTCCAATGCCATCATGCTCGACAGCGCGGCGGGGGAGTACCTGGCCAAAATGGGCTTGCCTGAAGAAGACTTCAACTCCTATGCCACCCACCGTGGGGATCACCTCACGGCTCAGCGCGCCACTTTCGCCAACCCCAAGCTGTTCAACGAGATGGTGCGCAATGAAGATGGCAGCGTAAGGCAGGGTTCGCTGGCACGCCTTGAGCCCGAAGGCCGGGTCATGCGCATGTGGGAAGCGATCGAAACCTACATGCAGCGCAAGCAGCCGCTGATCATCGTGGCCGGTGCCGATTACGGTCAGGGCTCTTCACGCGACTGGGCTGCCAAAGGGGTTCGTCTGGCGGGCGTGGAGGCCATCGTCGCCGAGGGGTTCGAGCGCATCCACCGCACGAACCTGGTGGGCATGGGCGTCTTGCCCCTCGAATTCATGCCGGGGACCGACCGTAAGGTGCTGGGCCTGGACGGCAGCGAAACCTATGACGTGATAGGCATCCGTACTCCCCGCGCTACCCTGACCCTGGCGGTGACCCGCCGCACAGGAGAGCGTTTTGACGTGCCGGTGACCTGTCGCCTGGATACAGCCGAAGAGGTGTCGATCTACGAAGCGGGCGGGGTGTTGCAACGCTTTGCCCAGGACTTCCTCGAAGCGACCGTTTAACGCAACGTGGCCGCCTTGCGGCCCCCAGTCGCCCGCACTGGCTCGGACCACCGGGCCAATCCAAGAGGCTTCAATCCATGGCACATGCACCTCAAATCAAGATTCCGGCTACTTACATGCGTGGCGGCACCAGCAAAGGCGTGTTCTTCCGCTTGCAGGACCTCCCGGCGCAGGCGCAAACGCCCGGCCCGGCACGCGATGCCTTGCTGCTGCGGGTAATCGGCAGCCCCGACCCCTATGGCAAGCAGATCGACGGCATGGGCGGTGCGACGTCCAGCACCAGCAAGGTCGTGATCCTGTCCCCCAGTAAGCGCCCTGATCATGATGTGGACTACTTGTTCGGCCAGGTCAGTATCGACAAGCCTTTCGTAGACTGGAGCGGCAACTGCGGCAACCTTTCCGCAGCAGTGGGTGCGTTCGCCATCGGCAGCGGCCTGATAGAACCCGCGCAGGTACCCGACACCGGTGTCGCCACGGTGCGTATCTGGCAGGCCAACATCGGCAAGACTATCGTTGCTCATGTGCCGATGAGCGACGGTCAGGTGCAGGAGACCGGCGACTTTGAGCTTGATGGCGTCACGTTCCCTGCCGCCGAAGTGCAGCTGGAGTTTCTTGATCCGGCCGCCGACGATGATGGGGAAGATGGGGCGATGTTTCCTACCGGCAACCTGATCGACGAGCTGGAAGTGCCGGGGGTTGGCACCTTCAAGGCGACGTTGATCAATGCCGGTATCCCAACGGTGTTTCTCAATGCAGCCGATCTTGGTTACAGCGGCATCGAATTGCAGGATGCCATCAATGGGGATCCGGCTGCCCTTGAGCGGTTCGAGGCGATACGGGCCCATGGTGCGCTGCGCATGGGGCTGATCGAACATGTAGGGCAGGCTGCCGCACGCCAGCATACCCCCAAGGTGGCATTCGTGGCGCCGGCACAGGCTTATCTCGCCTCAAGTGGCAAGCAGGTGGGGGCAGAAGATATCGACTTGCTGGTGCGCGCCTTGTCCATGGGCAAGCTGCATCACGCGATGATGGGCACTGCCGCCGTCGCGATCGGTACGGCTGCGGCCATCCCGGGGACACTGGTGAACCTTGCTGCAGGCGGCGGTGAGCGCAGCGCTGTACGCTTCGGGCATCCATCGGGCACCTTGCGGGTAGGTGCGCAGGCGTGCCTGATCGATGGGCAGTGGTCGGTGACCAAGGCCATCATGAGTCGCAGCGCGCGTGTGTTGATGGAGGGCTGGGTGCGCGTTCCTGGCGATAGTTTCTGACAGGCGTGCCCGCCATCGCCGGCCCGTCACGTGCAAGAAGGCGTCTGGGCGTGATTTAGTCGGTGCCTGACTGTTCTGAATGAAAAAAAGCCCCGGCATCACTGCCGGGGCTTTTTTCATGCAGCCAGTGGATGGCTGCCTGGCTTACGCCTGGACCACTGGGATCTTGGCGTTAGCGGCCGCTTCGCGGAACTCGGCGATCTGGTCGAAGCTCAGGTAGCGGTAGACGTCGGCAGACATGCTGTCGATGTCCTTGGCGTACTGCATGTACTCTTCGACGGTCGGCAGCTTGCCGATGATCGAAGCCACCGCAGCCAGCTCGGCCGATGCCAGGTACACGTTGGTGGCATCGCCCAGGCGGTTCGGGAAGTTACGGGTCGAGGTCGACACCACGGTCGAACCGGTCTGCACCCGCGCCTGGTTACCCATGCACAGGGAGCAGCCTGGCATTTCCATCCGCGCACCGGCTTTGCCGTAGATGCCGTAGTAGCCTTCTTCGGTCAGCTGATGAGCATCCATCTTGGTCGGCGGAGCCAGCCACAGACGGGTCGGAATACCACCCTTGACCTTTTCCAGCAGCTTGCCAGCGGCGCGGAAGTGACCAATGTTGGTCATGCACGAACCGATGAACACTTCGTCGATCTTCTCACCCTGTACCGAGGACAGCAGGCGAGCATCGTCCGGGTCGTTCGGGGCGCAGAGCACAGGCTCCTTGACGTCGGCCAGGTCGATTTCGATGATTTCGGCGTATTCGGCATCGGCGTCGGCGGACAGCAGTTCTGGGTTGGCCAGCCAGGCTTCCATGGCCTGGGCGCGACGCTCCAGGGTGCGTGCATCGCCGTAGCCTTCGCCGATCATCCAGCGCAGCAGGGTGATGTTGGACTTGAGGTACTCGGCAATGGCTTTTTCCGGCAGCTTGATGGTGCAACCGGCGGCGGAGCGTTCAGCCGAAGCGTCCGAGAGCTCGAAGGCCTGCTCGACGGTCAGCTCGTCCAGGCCTTCGATTTCAAGGATGCGACCGGAGAAGGCGTTTTTCTTGCCCTTCTTCTCGACGGTCAGCAGGCCCTGCTGGATGGCGTAGTAAGGGATGGCATGCACCAGGTCACGCAGGGTGATACCAGGTTGCAGCTTGCCTTTGAAGCGCACCAGGATCGACTCTGGCATGTCCAGTGGCATCACGCCGGTGGCGGCCGCGAAGGCTACCAGGCCAGAGCCTGCAGGGAAAGAAATGCCGATCGGGAAGCGGGTGTGCGAGTCGCCACCGGTACCCACGGTATCGGGCATCAGCATGCGGTTCAGCCAGCTGTGGATGATGCCGTCCCCTGGGCGCAACGACACGCCGCCACGGGTGCGGATGAAGTCTGGCAGGGTGTGGTGGGTGGTAACGTCGATGGGCTTCGGATAGGCCGCGGTGTGGCAGAACGACTGCATCACGAGGTCAGCGGAGAAGCCCAGGCAGGCCAGGTCCTTGAGCTCGTCACGGGTCATGGGGCCAGTGGTGTCCTGGGAGCCCACGGTGGTCATCTTCGGCTCGCAATAGGCGCCTGGACGTACGCCTTGGCCTTCCGGCAGGCCACACGCGCGGCCGACCATCTTCTGCGCCAGGGTGAACCCTTTGCCGGTGTCGGCAGGCTGCTCTTGCTTCTTGAACAGGTCCGATGGGCCCTGGCCGAGCTCGGCACGGGCTTTTTCGGTCAGGCCACGGCCGACGATCAGTGGGATACGGCCACCAGCACGCACTTCGTCGAGCAGCACTTCGGTCTTGAGCGCGAACGTGGTGACCAGCTCATTGCTTTCGTGACGGCGTACTTCACCTTTGAACGGGTAGACGTCGATCACGTCGCCCATGGCCAGGTCGGTGCAATCGAATTCGATCGGCAGGGCGCCGGCGTCTTCCATGGTGTTGTAGAAGATCGGTGCAATCTTGGTGCCGAAGCAGAAACCGCCGGCACGCTTGTTGGGCACGTACGGGATATCGTCGCCGAAGAACCACAGCACCGAGTTGGTGGCGGATTTGCGCGAAGAACCGGTACCTACCACGTCACCTACGTAGGCGACTGGGAAACCCTTGGCCCTGACCGCTTCGATCTGAGCCAGCGGGCCTACTGAGCCCGGCTGCTGCGGCTCGATACCGTCGCGGGCCATTTTCAGCATGGCCAGGGCGTGCAGCGGGATGTCAGGGCGCGACCAGGCATCCGGGGCAGGGGACAGGTCGTCGGTGTTGGTTTCGCCAGGCACCTTGAACACGGTCAGGGTGTATTTGTCGGCGATAGCCGGGCGCGAGGTGAACCACTCGCCGGCAGCCCAGGATTCCAGCACGGCCTTGGCATGAGCATTGCCGGCCTTGGCTTTTTCAGCCACGTCGTGGAAGGCATCGAACATCAGCAGGGTGTGCTTGAGCTGCTCGGCCGCGACGGCGCCCAGCTCGGCGTCATCCAGCAGCGCGACCAGCGTCTCGATGTTGTAGCCGCCCTGCATGGTGCCCAGCAGTTCGGTGGCGTGCTTGCGATCGATCAGCGGCGAGGTGGCTTCGCCCTTGGCGACGGCCGAAAGGAAGGCAGCCTTGACATAGGCGGCCTCATCGACCCCAGGCGGTACGCGGTTGGTGAGCAGGTCTACGAGGAAGGCTTCTTCGCCGGCCGGCGGGTTTTTCAGCAACTCGACCAGGCCTGCAGTTTGTTCGGCGTTCAGCGGCTGGGGCACGATACCCAGAGCGGCGCGCTCTTCGATGTGTTTGCGGTAGGCTTCAAGCACAGTTATTTCCCTCATCAGTGGCCCCTTTAAGGGGTCCGGGACGCTCATCCAGCATTCCTTGCACCCATGCGCCGTCATGGCTTCTTGGGCCGCCTGGCCAGGGTCGCAAGGAATCCTTGCGGAAGCTGCTTTCAAAGTTTTACGCCTGCAGAACGAGCATCTGATGAGGGCTGGCTCGGGCCTGCGGGGATGCAGGCCCGGACCAACGTCGTTCTGCCGGATCAACTGTGCTCGTGACGCTTTGAAAACAGCTTCCAACGGACATTGTTGCCTTCGAAAAGGCCGGATGATTCTACGGTAAAAAACGCTGGAAGGTAAGGCGGCGATGATGACTTTAACGGGTGACCCTGGTTAGACAAAGGGCTAACATGGCCGCGTACTCCACCTTCAAGCCGTTGTATTTCATGTCCAACAAGTCCATCAAAACGCCCTGCGTCGGCCTGTGTTCCACGGTTTACGGAGACACGGTATGCCGAGGGTGCAAGCGCTTCCACCATGAGGTCATCCACTGGAATGGCTATGACGATGCGCAAAAACGCGCGGTCTGGTTACGCCTGGAGCAACTGCTGGTTCAGGTGATGATGGCCAAGCTCGAGGTGTTCGACAAAGGCTTGTTGCGCCAGCAACTGGAACAACGTGCCATACGGTATGTCGAGCAGCAGTCCGAGTACTGCTGGGCCTACCAGCTCATCGCCAGGGGCGCGCGCATGATTCGGGACCTGGAGGCCTACGGCATGGCATTGCTGCCCGAGTTCCGCGACTGGGAACTACCACAACTGCGCGATGCGATTGATCGTGAGTTCTTTTTGTTGTCAGAGGCGCATTACCAGCGCTACATCGCGCCATCGTTTCTCAAGAGCGCGTTGGAGTAGTCACCTTTCCCTCTATTTCACTGCCTGGCTGGCCACTAGCGTGGTGCTTCCGACGACTTAATGGAGCATCTCGATGGACAGCTATACTTTCAAGTCCGATCTGTGCTTTCACGCACGCTGCTGGTGGCAGATAGACGGGGCCCGCATTGCCGATGGAGCGTGGGACACGGCCCTGGAGCATCTGGCCCCGCTGTGGGTGCGTTTCGAAAGTGGTGACGGCGATGATGGCTGGATGCGGACAGAGCCTGAAGGCGCTCTGGAACCGTCACCCAGCCCGCCTTTCAGGGACGTCGGCATCTTGTGCCCTGTCCTGTGGTTTGGCGTCTACCAAATCCATGACCTGTTCAGTTACGAAATCAGGCCGGCCTACTACAAGTCCACCGTTGATCTGTGGCCAAGGCTCGAGTATGTCATGTCCAAGGACTTCGGCTTTATAGGCATGTCCGGTAGTCCCCAGGCAGCAGGTACCGAGAACGCGCCGCTTTGGAGCATCGAAGGACTCGATCCTAGACACCTGAAGGTCGGGCAACGTGAGAGCAATCTGCTGCTTTTTGACCCTGCCGGGGCAGCGGTCAGGCGTTACAAGCAGTTTGGCCGCCCCTATCTGGCCACCCACCAGGGGCGGCGGGGGGCGCTCAGTCTCGAGGTGGTCGGCCGCCCTGTACCTCCTCATCGCAGGCCGTTGGAATAACCTCACGGTCGGGGCGAGTTAGGTCAACACGTGTCGATCAATTCGACTGGCTTGATGTAGAACGCTTCCTTCTGCAACGCGCGGCCGGCGTTGCTTAGCGTTTGGCTTACATTCCGACTCAAGAGTGAGCCATCATGACCGACTACATTTATCACCCTGAATTCTCGTTTCTAGCCCGCTGCTGGTGGCAGTTGACCGAAGAGCTGATTCACCCGGATCAATGGTGGGACTGCCAGGACAAGCTCGCCCCTATGTGGCTTCACGTCGACGGAGCAAGTATCCACAACGATCATTGGTACAACTACTGGCGGGCCGAACCAGAGGGGCAAGGGCCACTGCGACTGTCGCCAGTGGACTATACCAGGGACGGTCACCAGTACGGCGAGCTGTTCTGGTTCGGTGCCTACATTGCTGCTTCAGGGGAGGATGGGGCGAGGCTGTGCTACGAGATTCGGCCTTATGACAGAGACTGGCGACCGCTGAACCGAATCCTTTACAACAATCCCACCTCATTGTCGGGCTATGTGGCGGTCAAACGCGCGAATGAGCCGAACGCTGGGCAGCCGCGGCTTGCCAATCCCAACCATCTATGGTCCGTGGAAGCAATGGACTACGCCGACATCAAGCGCGGTGCGCGACTGTGCAATCTGATTTTGAAAAATGCTCAAGGGCATCGCGTAAGGCGCTATCAAGAAGGCGGCGCATCGCTGATCAATACGGTCAGCGGCCAACCTGGCCGGATAGCGCTGGAGATCCTCGACTACGGGCATCAGGCCCGCGAGTGGGCGTGGGGTGCAGGCCAGGAAAGTGCTGGTGCCCGGTACACATTCCAGCCTCAATACAGTTTCATTGGACGTGCCTGGTGGCGGCCTGAAGGTGAATCAACAGAACAAGACTTGGTCACGGCAAGGTTCGATGAAGGCCGCGAATGGTCTCCCAGGGCCGGGTTAACCGTTGAGACTACCGGTTTCTTCAAGGATCGCTGGCACACCGGCGAATGGCGCATGGCATGCGACCGCTTCTGGTTTGCCGCCTACGGTGATGGACAGAGCCATGTCTACGAGCTGTGGCCGCTCGACAGTCACGGCAGGCGACTTGACTTTACCCTTAGAGAACAAAGCGGTTGGACGACAAGCCTGGCCAAGCGCTGGACCAGCATGCGAGCACTCCCAGACTTTCTCTGGAAGCTCGAGGGGCTCGATCCCACCACCCTGGAAGAAGGGACACCTGTCGACAATGTGCAGTTGCAGCACGTCAATAGCGGACCTGTGACGTTGCATTTGCCCCATCACCGTCGTCGGTTGATCGCGGGCAGCCAGGGGCAGCAGGGTTCGCTAATAATTCATGTGCTTGAGACGGCTGCCCGGTTCTGATCGGGTGACGCGTTGCCATACGCAGGTTCGCCGCGGTGCAACTGCGCGGCGGAACCAGGCTGGGCAAGGCGCCGTGGACGTAGGCGTCAGCGCTTGAAAACCTGCCTTTGGTCTTAGTCGCCGCTGTATTCGCAGCCACTGGTGCAAGTTTCGTGAATACGCACCTTGGACAACTCTGGCAGCAACGGTTTGACTTGATCCCAAATCCATTTGGCGATGACTTCGCTGGTGGGGTTTTCCAGGCCAGGAATGTCGTTAAGATAGTTATGATCGAGCTGCTCGTAAATGGGCTTGAACACGGCCTTGATCTCGGCGAAGTCGCGAATCCAGCCAGTGTGCGAGTCTAGCGGACCCTTCAAATGGAGGCCGACCTTGAACGAGTGCCCATGCAGACGCCCGCATTTATGGCCTTCGGGCACATGGGGAAGGCGGTGGGCGGATTCGAACGTAAATTCTTTAAAGATTTCCACGCAGTCAAACTCTGTCTGAATCAGTAATGCGCGCAGTTTACCAGCATGCCCCTCACAAGGCTTGCAGTCGTTCATGGAGCCGCCCGGTGGCGACCAACTCCAGAAACTCGTCGCCCAGGCGTTGGCTTTCATCGATGGCCTTGTACCAGTAGTGCTTGCGCGCCGGTGCATCGCCCATGAAGCGCTTGAAGTCGTTTCGGTCGGGCAGCTTCCCGTGGGGCAGGGTTGCCAGGTAGGCCGGCGAGGGTGCTAGCAGCAGTACGTTCTGCAGGCGCTTGGCATCGCCCTTGCGCCACGGCAGGGCCTTGTCGAACCAGCCAGGGACGACCTTGTCTGTGAAGTGCGGGTAAACCACCAGGTCATCGCCGCCGTAGGGCAGATCCAGGTGATAGTCCAGCAGCCCGCCATCGCGGTACATGCCGGTCCCGGCCCCTGGGATGTCCCGTACCCCCTCCATGACCATGGGGATCGATCCCGAGGCAAGCAGGGCATGGCGCAGGTTTGCCAGGTCCAGCGGCAGGCAGCGCGTCGGGAAATCCGTCAGGGCATCAAGCGGTGGCAGGCTGCGGCTGTCGTGCAGAATGACCCGCTCGAAATGTCGCGCCAGGCGAGATCTGCCCAACAGGTTACTGGCGATCACCGAACCAAGGCCCATACCCAGTCGGCCGCGATGATCGTGAGCGAGCTGGCCATGGCTTTTGACGACCAGGATATTCAACCGGTACGCCGGGCTCGCCAGCACCTGGCCGTCGCGACCCTGCAACAGCTCGTCGAGCATGCGCTGGCAACTGCGTGTTATCTGGGCTGAGGTAACGCCTTTTGCAAAATCCTGCTCGGTGTAGAGCACTCCCAGCCGCCGCAACCCGGCAACCGGGTCGTCAAGGCAGGCGCTTGCGAAGCGCCAGGCGCCAATCGATGCGCCAATCAGTGCGCGCTGGCGAGGGGCCGATGGCAGGAACTGACCGAACAGCGCCAGGTCCAGGCCCTGAATGCCCAGCGGCTTTGGCCCACCTGCTGCGCCCGGGAGCACGCCGACGTCGGCCGCCTGCAGCCCGCGCTCTCTAATTTGGCTCAAGGCGCGTTGGCCAGCCTTCAGGGTAAGGGCGGGGTACTTGACATGTATAGCGCTCATGGCGGACCTCTGCGGCGACGGGCTCCGCATTATAGAGTGATGCAGCCGTTCGAGACGTGCCCTGTTGACCTGCCGGCTACGCTATCATGCGGCCAGCTGTTTTCAGGTTGAGTTAAGGACTGCTGGTTAATGTTGATTGCGTAGACAACGTGTACAGCATTATGGAGAAACGAACGATGAAAACCTTGACTGCACTGTTCACCGCCGCTGCCCTGTCGCTGGGTGCCAATGCTGCATTCGCCAAGGATGTGCAGCCTGACGAAGTGGTCAAACTGGTCAACGCCAAGACCATCAAGTCCCTGGACGAACTCAAGGCGGCCGCCATTGCCAAGCACCCCGGTTCCACCGTCACGGACTCGGAACTTGAAGACGAATACGGCCGCTACGTGTACAAGGTCGAACTGCGCGATACCCAGAATGTGGAGTGGGACGTGGCTTTCGATGCCAAGACCGGTGAACTGCTGAAGGATGAGCGAGACAACTGATGAACCCACCACCACGGGCGGCGCGCTACCTGGCCCTCGCCCTGCTGGCAGCGTGCTCGCTGGCCGCTGCCCGTGACCTGGACCAGGATGAGGCACTGGCTTTGCGCCAGAAGGGCGTGATTCTACCGCTCGAACACTTGCTGGAAACGGCCATGGCTCGTCACCCAGGGGCGCGTTTGCTGGAGGCAGAGCTTGAAGAAGACGACGACCGCTATGAGTATGAGGTCGAGTTGCTGACGGTGGACGGCGTAGTACGGGAGGTCAAGCTCGATGCTGCCACCGGTGCCCTGCTCAAAGACGAGGAAGATGACTGAATGCGCCTGTTGCTTGTCGAGGATAATGTCCCGCTGGCCGACGAACTTACCACTGCGCTGCAGCGTCAGGGGTACGCCGTCGATTGGCTGGCCGATGGCCGAGATGCGGTCTACCAAGGCCAGTGCGAGCCTTATGACCTGATCATCCTGGACCTTGGTCTGCCAGGGTTGCCTGGCCTTGAAGTCCTGGCCCAGTGGCGTGCAGCCGGGCTGCTGACACCTGTGCTGGTTCTGACGGCGCGTGGCTCCTGGGCCGAGCGCATCGAAGGCCTGAAGGCCGGCGCCGACGATTACCTCAGCAAACCCTTTCACCCCGAAGAATTGCAGTTACGCATCCAGGCGCTGCTGCGCCGCGCGCGTGGCCTTGCCAACCAGCCAAAGCTCGAGGCTGCCGGCTTGCATCTGGACGAACGTCGTCAATGCGTAAGCCGCGAGGGCGTCGATATCCAGCTTACGGCCGCAGAATTTCGCCTGTTGCGCTACTTCATGCTGCACCCCCAGCAGATCCTGTCCAAAAGCCACCTGGCTGAGCACCTCTACGACGGCGAGACCGAGCGCGACTCCAACGTGCTCGAGGTTCATGTCAACCACTTGCGCCGCAAACTTGGCCGTACGGTGATCGAGACACGACGCGGCCAGGGCTACCTGTATGCCGGGAGCGCTGCGTGAAGTCGATCCAGGCGCGGCTCAGCCTGGGCCTGGTGGCCGTGCTGGTGGTAGCAGGAGTGGTACTGGCGCAACTGACACTGTGGCTGTTCGAAGCCGGGTTGCAACGTTACCTGGAAAACGGCCTGCGCAACGAAAGCGAGAACCTGTTGGTGGCGCTGGTGCGCGGGCCTGCGGGCATGCAGCTCGATGAGCAACGCATCTCGGCTGCCTATCAGCGGCCGTTTTCCGGCTATTACTTTCGCATCGACTTTGCCCAGGGCACGTGGCGTTCACGCTCCCTGTGGGACATGAATCTGCCCAAACCGTCGGCCCCTGGTCTGTCGGACCGGCACGAGCTTGGGCCAGAAGGGCAGGAGTTGCTGACGCTGCGTGCCGATTACCGGCGCCTGGGGCAGGACATATCCATCAGTGTCGCCCAAGATTACTCACCTGTGCGACAAGGCTTCCGGCGCCTTCAGCAAATTGGGCTGGGCATGGGGCTGGTCGCGCTGGCCCTGGTGCTAGTCCTTCAGCGCATGACCGTTACCCGCTCGCTGCGCCCGCTGGAGCGGGCGCGCCAGCAAATCGCCCAGTTGCAGCAGGGGCAACGCTCCCAGCTCGATGCCCAAGTGCCCAGTGAGCTGGTGCCGCTGGTTGGGCAGATCAACCATTTGCTCAGCCATACCGAAGACAGTCTGCGACGCTCGCGCAATGCACTGGGTAACCTGGGCCACGCCTTGAAAACACCCCTGGCGGTACTGCTTAGCCTGGCATCCAGCGAGCGCCTGCAGGGCTTGCCTGAGGTTCGCGCACAGATGCGTGAGCAGTTGCAGCAGATCGAGCAGCGCCTGGCCCGTGAGCTCAACCGCGCACGCCTGGCAGGCGATGCGTTGCCGGGTGCGCAATTTGCCTGTGATGACGAGTTGCCGGGGTTGCTGAGCACCTTGGGCATGATCCATGGCGAGGGCCTGCTGCTGAGCCACGCTGTGCCACCTGGCCTGCTGCTGCCCTGGGATCGCGAAGACATGCTGGAACTGCTGGGTAACCTGCTGGACAACGCCTGCAAATGGGCGGACAGCGAGGTGCACTTAGGCATCGCAGCCACCGAGGAACACTATCAGCTGTGGGTCGACGACGACGGCCCTGGTATCCCTCACCAGCAGCGTGTGCAAGTGCTTGAACGGGGTTCTCGGCTTGACGAGGAAGTCGATGGACACGGTCTGGGGTTGGGCATCGTGCGTGACATCGTCCAGGCTTGGGGCGGGAAACTGCAACTGCTTGAGAGTCCTATGGGTGGATTGCGTGTGGATATCCAGTTGCCGCGCCGGAGCCTGTGACCAGCGCGGCGTGACACAGGTCGGCCCCGTTGCCGCTGGCAAACGGCTGTACTGCAAAAAAAATGCACCACTGCCACATTTTTTTGAATTAGCCCAAATGGACGTCGCTCGGCAGAATCGCTGCATGTAGCCTTCACTGGCCGACGGGCCAAGGCCTACGTTTCCTCTTCCGTCCAGACCTACAGAACCCGAAACGACATGCCTGCCTCGCGTACCGAACGTCTTTTGCAGTGGTTATTACCGCCGTCCCTGAACATCCCCCCCACCCAATGGCTGCGTGCCGGTATCGGCGCATTGGTCGGCCTGTTTCTCGCAGGCTGGCTGACGAGCCTGGCGTATGGCCCGGATATCGCCTTGCACCTGCTCGGGCCGTTGGCGGCCTCCGCGGTGCTGGTGTTCGCCGTTCATTCAGGTCCCCTTGCACAGCCTTGGCCAGTGCTTGGCAGCTATACCCTGTCCGCGATCGTTGGCTTGGCAATGCGAGACGGTTTTGGTCCAGGGCTTTGGGTCGCCGCCGCTGCCCTGTGTCTGTCCATCCTGGTGATGTGCTTGCTGCGCTGCCTGCACCCACCCGGTGGGGGAGTGGCGGTCAGTGCGGTTCTGGCCGACCCAGGGCTGACCGCCTTGGGTGACCATCTGCTTGAGCCGGTGCTGCTCAACGCGCTGATTCTTGTTGCGGTGGCTACCCTCTATAACCGCTTGACCGGGGTGCGCTACCCGAAAGGCTCTGCACCGCGTAAGGATTTGCACCACACCCACGATCCGCTGCCCAGTGAGCGCGTCGGCATCCGCGGTGAGGACCTGGATCAGGCGCTGGAAGAGTTGGGCGAGTTCGTCGACGTTACCCGCGACGAGCTGGAGCGCATCATTCTCGCCACCGAGCAGCACGCGCTGCAGCGCAGTCTCGGTGGCATAACGGCGGCGTCGGTGATGTCCAAGGACGTGCAGTTCGTCAGCCCCGAGACCACCTTGCAGCAGGCCTGGAAGCTGCTCGACAGCCACCATGTCAAGACCCTGCCGGTGCTGCAGGACGGCGCCTTGGTGGGGATCGTCAGCCTGAGCGACCTGGTAGGCCCGGCCATGCAGCAGGCGCGTTTGAGCTGGCGGGGCCTGTTCGGGCGCAAGCCCGTGCGCATGGCGCAGGTGATGAGCCGCCGGGTCGTGAGTGTCAGCAGCCAGCACCCGCTGGAGCGCCTGTTGCCGCTGCTGTGCGAGCAGGGGCTGCACTGCCTGCCGGTGCTCGACGGTGACGTGTTGGTAGGGGTGGTCACCCAGACTGACCTGATCGCCGGGCTCAAGCGCCAGTTGCTCAGCAGCGCCAATGCCTCAGAGCGTCGGGTCCCAGCGTTGTGACCAGTCGCTGGCCTCGGCTGCGATAAGCCGGCGCAGGATGCCCAGGGCCTGTTGCAACGCTTCGCTGTCACGTTCGCGCGCGTAGACCAGAAAGGTGGGATAGGTGAATTCCGGCGCCTGTGGTACGCGCTCGAAGACGCCACTGTCCAGATAAGCCTGCACCACCCGCGTGCGAAAATAGCCGCTACCGCCCTTGTCGAGGATGAACTGCAAGGCAAGCGGCCCCAGGTTGAAACGCAGCGCCGCACGGGCGCAGTCGGGCAGGGCGGCGTCATGTTGCCGGCGGAAGGCCTCACCCCAGTCGATATAGATGTACGGCTCCGGCCGGTCGACCCGCCGGATTCGCACCAGCTTTTCTTCTATCAGCTGCTCGACCTGCAAGCCCGGCCCGTAGATCGGCTGGTACACCAGAGCGGCGTCCAGCACGCCCATCTCCACCTTGCGCAGCAATGATTCGCCGTCGCTCACTTCGCTGTGGATGCTCTGGCCAGGCAGCTCCTGATACAGCGCCGTGACCCAGTCAAGCATCATCGGGTTACCAAGGCTCACCTCGCCCCCAAGGTGCAGTACCTGCTGGTAGCCAGGCGGCAAGGGCAAGTCGCGTCGTGCCGCCTCCCAGGTCTGCACCAGTTGGTTGGCATACCCGACGAAGGCTTCACCGTGGCTGGTCAGGCGGGCGCCACTTCGGCTTCTTGTGAACAGGGTGCAGCCCAGTTGCTGCTCGAGGCGCTGCAACCTGGCGGTGACCGCTGTTTGGGATACGTACAGGCGCTCTGCAGCCGCCACTAGGCTGCCGCTGCGCACGACTTCCAGAAAAGTGCGGGCCTGATCGATGTCCATTGAGGTGCTCACCGTAAAAAACTGGTCGCTATTCTAGTGAGTTCGTCGCCGCATTGAACGACTTTTGCCTACGTTGCAAAAATGCAGGTCGGTTAGGCCATATCGCGCCTGGCGTCTGGGTGCAGGGCATCCATACTCAGCGTTCGCCCTTCAAGAACAACAACATCGGGTCAACTCACCATGAGCTATCAGCACAGTTACGCCCAATCCATTGCCGACCCCGCCGCCTTCTGGGCAGAGCAGGCGCGCTCGGTAGCTTGGTACCGCGAACCCACCATAGTCCTCGAGAACAATGCCGATGGCACTCACCAGTGGTTCCCTGGCGCAAGCTTGAACAGTTGCTACCTGGCTCTGGATCATCAGATCGAGCAGGGTCGGGGGGATCAGTTGGCGCTGATTTACGATTCCCCGGTGACCGGCACACAGCAGACATTCTCTTACCTTCAGCTTCGCGAAGAGGTCGCGCGGTTGGCCGGCTTGCTGCGCCAGCTGGGGGTGCAAAAAGGCGATGGCGTCATCATCTACATGCCGATGGTGCCCCAGGCCGCCATGGCCATGTTGGCCTGCGCGCGTATTGGTGCTGTTCACTCGGTGGTATTCGGCGGGTTTGCGGCCAATGAGCTGGCGTTGCGCATCGATGACGCGCGCCCGGTGTTGCTGCTGACCGCTTCCTGTGGGCTGGAGTTCGAGCGGGTCATCGAGTACAAGCCATTGGTTGATCGCGCCCTGGCGCTGGCCCGCCACCGCCCGCGCAACGTATTGCTCTGGCAGCGGCCCCAGGCGCAAGCGCCATTGCAGGCAGGGCGAGACCTGGATTGGGCTCAGGCTGTAGCCGATGCGCAGCCAGTGGCGCCTGTTGAACTGGATGCGGCAGACCCGCTGTACATCATGTACACCTCAGGTACCACCGGCAAACCTAAAGGCATCGTTCGCGAGAATGGCGGCAATGCCGTCGCGCTGCACTATGCCATGCGCACCGTCTACGGCATGCAGCCAGGCGATGTCTGGTGGGGCATCTCAGACGTGGGCTGGGTGGTGGGGCACTCCTTGATCGTGTACGGGCCGCTGATGTGCGGCTGCACGAGTGTATTTTACGAAGGCAAGCCCATCCGTACGCCGGATGCTTCTGCCTACTGGCGGGTGGTTGAGCAGTACAAGGTCAATGCGCTGTTCTGTGCGCCCACGGCCATGCGTGCCATCCGCAAGGAGGACCCTGACGCCGAACTGCTACGCAAGCATGACCTGAGTTCGTTGCGCCAGTTGTTCCTGGCAGGCGAAAAACTCGATTCCAGTACCCATCAATGGCTGGAGCGGGTAAGCGGCAAGCCGGTGCATGATCATTGGTGGCAGACCGAAACCGGCTGGCCGGTGACTGCGCCCTGCGTGGGGCTCGAGGGTAGCGCGGCAAGAGCAGGGTCGAGCAATCGCGCGGTGCCCGGGTACCATGTGCAGGTGCTCGATGACGACGGCCATCTGGTCGGGCCCAATCACCAAGGCGCGATCGTCATTGCACTGCCGTTGCCGCCAGGCTGCAGCCAGACGTTGTGGGGTGATCACCCGCGCTATGTCCAGGCTTACCTAAGCACATACCCCGGCCACTACCACACAGGTGACGGCGGCTATCTGGATGAGGACGGGTTCGTCTACATCATGGGTCGCACAGATGATGTGATCAATGTTTCCGGGCATCGTCTTTCCACGGGCGAGATGGAAGATCTGGTAGCGCGTCATCCTGCTGTCGCCGAGTGCGCGGTGATCGGCGTTCACGATGATATCAAAGGGCAGGTGCCACTCGCGTTGGTGGTGCTCAAGGACGGTGCTGGCATTGTGGAATCGCAGTTGCTCGTCGATCTTGTGGCCAGCGTACGGGAGGAGATTGGCGCATTGGCCTGCTTCAATCAGTTCCGGCTGGTCAAGCGTCTGCCCAAAACCCGGTCAGGAAAGATTCTGCGCGCGGTACTGCGCAAGATCGCCGATGGCCAAGCGTACACGCCTCCCTCTACAGTGGACGATCCGGCAGTCCTGCAAGAAATCGAAGCGGTGCTCTCGGGGCTTGCGAGGGCGAGCTAAGACGGCTGATCCGGCCCCGCTTAGCTTTCGGCGCCGGCGGGGCCCACTTGCTGTAGCTGGCCCAGGCGACTACGCGTGCGCATCAGGTCTGCAAGCGATCCCTCAAGGCTTTCTGCCAGCGGGCGCGAGCCAATGAGAGTCAGTTGTCGATCCTGGTCGTAGAGCACGTCGACCACGTTGACGAAACGCTGCTGGGCAGCAAGCGAGCATGTCCCCAGGTCGCCCAGCCCTTCGATGATCCAGTGCGAGTATTGCCGGGCCAGTGCCAGGTAATCGATCACGGCTGTGGGCTGCTCGCACAGGTCTTCGAAAGTGAACCTTATTTGTTCGCCCTCAGCGCCCTGTAGGCGTAGCGGACGATTATTGACCATGAGGGTATCGCCTTGGGCCGTCGGCATGTGCAGGGACTGGCGCTGCATGTCGGTACCGGGCCAGATGTAACGGCCCTGCGTGAAGCGTTGCAGCGCACGGTTGGCCGGCAGGCTGCGAAAGTCCGTTTCACCGCCGACTTCCTTGATGACCATGCAGTGGTTGATCAGGTCGATCACAGGCTGGAATCGCTGGTGGTAGAGCGGATTGGGCAACAGCCCTTCAGGTGCGTAGTTGCTGGTGAGCACCAGCAATGTGCCCCGTGCGAACAGGGCCTCGAATAACCGCGTCAACAGCATGGCATCCCCAATGTCATGCACATGAAATTCATCGAAACACAGGATGTCGTTCTGTCCGATCAATTCGTCGAGCGTGATGCCGATGGCGTCACCACTTGCCTGGTGGCGATGCACGCCCTGATGCAAGCGGGCGAAGAAATCATGGAAGTGCCAGCGCAGCTTGGCTGGGCTGGGCACCCACTGGTAGAAGCCATCGAGTAGCCAGCTTTTACCACGACCGACCGGGCCGTGCAGGTACACGCCCGTAGCGTGCCCCGCTCTGTGCTGTTCAACCTGCTGCGACATGCAGGTGATGGCCTGACGTTGACTCTCGCTGAGCGTAAAGCCGCATCGGCGGGCCTTGTCATCGAAAGCGGCAGCCAAGTCATTGCTGGGCGCTGCTGCACAGTGACTAAAGCGCTTGCCAAGGTGGCGCAGCGGGGCAGGTATCCAGGCGGGCAAAGGCTCGTTTCCTTGTAACAGACGGTAGCGAGAATCTTGCACTAGCCTTGGCTGTATGACCAATCGAGAAAGTGACCGTCAGTGATCACTTGCTGCGATAGGTCACCGCACCCGGGCACCTTATGCCTTGGGTTGCAGTTGACGCTCGATCATGTACTTCACGGTCAACCGGCGCTCCTTCAGACGACGAAGGTCTTCGTCCTCGAAATTGCCTGCCGAGATGGATTCGGCCGCCAGCACCTGGTTGTCGATGTCGACATATTCGTCGAGCAAGCGGTCCAGGGCTTTATCGGTCTGACGACGTTGTTGAACGATTTCACGAGGGTAGTGCAGGTCTTGATACAGATCGTGTGAAACAGGCATGGCATCCTCCATGGGCATGACGGTGGCGATAACCATTGGAATGAAGGTTTGCGATTGCGTTGACGAGAAGGGGCAGGAATGCGACGAACGGTAGTACCGCATTGTTGCTGACGACTAACTCGCTGTTTTTTGGTAATTTTTTTAACAGAGGGCTTCCCAAGCTCCAACATTGTTGATAAAGTGCCGCGCATTCCAAGACAACAACCCGTTGTCAGTGACTTGGAGTTGTCAGAGCAGCTTCAGCTGCATCCGATACAGGGGCGTCGCCAAGCGGTAAGGCAGCAGGTTTTGATCCTGCCATGCGTTGGTTCGAATCCAGCCGCCCCTGCCATTTTCTACATTTCTATTTTCAGTGCATGGGCTACCAGCGCTGAATTCGTCGTTTCTGAGATTCGCAATTTTCCGGCAGATTGCCTTTGATCGAGAGGCGCATCCTGCAAAGCGCCTCTTTTCAAAAGCCGTCAATGGCGGATCCTCAACCTATGCGTCAGCTCGCTGTACCCAGCATCTCGTTCAGTGCCCTGGCAAGTTCGTCAGCTTGTACCGGCTTTTGAATGACCAGGCTATCGGGCAAGTCCAGCCCTTGGAGCTCCGCATAACCCGTCAGGAACACCACGCGCAGGTTGGGGTAGCGCTCTCTCGCCGCCATGGCCAGCTGAGCACCATTGAACTCAGGCATGGCGAAGTCGGTGAGAAGCAGGTCGATATCATCGTCCAGCAGGGCCAGTGCCTGCTCCCCGCTGTGTGCCTGACGAACCTGATACCCATACTGACGCAGGACATCGCCTAGCATGTCGCGCACCAGATGGTCGTCATCCACCAGCAGCACATTACGGTTGTCGCCGCTCTCGGTGATGGTATGGGTCAAGGGCAGCGGTTCCGGTTCGCTCACGACCTGATCCTTCACCGCAGGCAAATAGACGGCCACTTCGGTGCCTCTACCCGGTGCGGTATCAATGCGCACGCCACCGCCCGACTGCTTGGCAAACCCGAAGACCTGCGCCAGGCCCAGGCCGGAGCCCTTGCCGATGTCCTTGGTGGTGAAGAACGGTTCGAAGACCTTGGCCAGTACCTCCTCGCTCATGCCGCACCCCGTGTCGCGGATGCTCATCATGACGTACTCGCCAGGGTCTGGGTCTTCCGGGCGGCGGGGCAAGTCATCGATGCGCGTGTTGCGTGTGGACAAGGTCAGCTGGCCGCCCTCGGGCATGGCGTCGCGGGCGTTGATCGCCAGGTTCAGGATGATCATCTCGGTCTGGGTCGGGTCCGTAAGCGCCTGCCAGAGTGATTTGTCCAGATCCAGGCGTACAGAGACATTACCGCCCAGGGTGCGGCGTAGCAGTTCTTCGAGTCCATCAAGCGTGCGGTTCAGGTTCAGCGGCACGGGTTCGAGCCGTTGGCGCCTGGAAAATGCCAGCAATTGCGAGGTCAGCTTGGCTCCTCGTTCACCCGCTTCCCTGATGTGAGTAAGCCTGGTTCGTGCCTTCTCGACATCGGCTTTCACCAGGTCGCGCTCCAGAAAGCTCGCCCCAGTCAGGATCACAGTCAGCAAGTTGTTGAAGTCATGGGCCACGCCCGCGGTAAGCTGGCCCACAGCCTCCAGACGCTGCATCTGTTGCAGGGCGGCCTCGATACGCTCACGCTCGCTGATCTGTTCGCGCAGGCGGGCATTGGCCTCGGCCAAACCCATTGCCGTTTCACGCTCACTGGTAATGTCCCGCGCGACCACATAGAGCAGGGTGTCTTCGGGTACCACGACCCACGACAGCCAACGCTGCTGGCCGCCTGCGTGCAGAATCCGGCCAACGAAACGCGCGCTGGTGCGCCCATGGGCCAGGGACGCCAGTTCGGTCAGCAGCAGTTCCTGATCCGCCTCTGGTAGCAGGTGCAACAGCGACGACTGGCTCAAACGTTCACGCGAAAGGCCCAGACTGGCTTCCCAGGCGGGGTTTAGCGCCACCGGCGTCAGGTCGTGGTTGAGCACGGCCAGCAGGTCCTGGGAGAGCTCCCAGGCACGGTCGCGCTCGCGGGTACGTCGCTCGACACGCTCGCCGAGCATTTCGTTGAGTTGGCGCAATGCCTGGGTGGCCACGCGCTGGGTGTGAATATCCTGAAGAACACCTGAAAAACGTACGCACTTGCCGTCGACGAACTGGCTCTGGCCACTGCTCAGCACCCACCGGGGCTCCTGGCCATCGGGCGGCACGATGCGAAACTCCGCGCGATAGTTGCCGCCACTTTCCGGGAGCATGGCCTGGTCGACAGCTTTGCGAACCATCTCTACGTCGTCTGGATAGATGCCAGCGTAGAACACCTCCAGGCTCATCTCGGTGTCCAGTGGCAGGCCGAACAATGCCTTGCAGCGTTCATCCCACGCCAGCAATCCCTCTTGGGGCCTCAAGTCCCAGGTCCCCATGCCCGCAGCGGTGATAGCAATGCGCGCGCGTGCTTCCACCTCCGCCAAGGCCTCTTCGGCGCGGCGTCTGCGCTGGCGCTCCTGCACCTCGGTGAGCGCACGGCGCACCGCTTTGGGCAACAACGGCAGGTTTTTCTTGAGCACGTAATCGGTGGCGCCCAGGCGGATCATCTCTACCGCATGCTCCTCGCCGTAGATACCAGAGAGGAAAATGAAGGGCACATCAGGGGCCAGGCGCTGGGCGATCGAGAGCACTTCGGTGCCGGATGAACCAGGCAGTACGCAATCACACAGGATCAGGTCATAGCGCCCTTCGCGAAGGGCATGCTCGACGCCGTTGTGATCGAAGACCAGGTGAGACTGGATGCGCAAACCGCTGCGCTCAAGGCGCATCAGGGTGAGCTCGGCGTCCATCGAGCTGTCTTCGACCATCAGTATATTCAGCGGGTTAGACTGCATCGTGGTGCAGGCCTCAGTTGCCGCGACGGTTCAGGCGCAACGAGCCGGGTGGAGGCTCGTTGAGTACCGCCCAGAAGATGCCCAGGTCGGAAATGGCGGCAACGAATTCCTTGAACTCGACGGGTTTGACCACATAAGCGTTGACGCCCAGTTCGTAGGCGCGCAGCAGGTCGGGTTCTTCGCGGGACGAGGTCAGCATCACGGTCGGAATACTGCGCAGCTCCGGGGACGCACGCAGCGCCTTCAGTACCTCCAGCCCATCGACTTTCGGCAGCTTGAGGTCGAGCAAAATCACGGCAGGGTTGCCGTCGTCGCGGTCGGCGTAGGCCTCGCGGCGCAACAGGTAATCCAGGGCATCTGCGCCGTCGCGCAGCACGATGACTTCGTTGGCCAACTGGCTGCGCTCCAAGGCCAGGAGCGTCAGCTCCAGGTCCCGAGGGTTATCCTCGACCAGCAAGATGGGTTTGAGCATGATAGGTGCGGTACCTCAGTGTGTCGCGGATGGGCGCGGTAAAGTGAAATGAAAACTGGCGCCTTTGTCGATCTGGCCTTCGGCCCAGACACGGCCATCGTGCCTTTCAATAATGCGGCGAACACTGGCAAGGCCAATGCCCGTGCCTTCGAAATCCTCCATGCGATGCAAGCGCTGGAAGACGCCGAACAGCTTGCTGGCATAGGCCATGTCGAAGCCCACGCCATTGTCCCGGACACAGACCTCGGTCTCGGTTGGGTGCTGCACTGCTGTGATCTCGATGCGGGCAGGTGTCCGTCCACGGGTGTATTTGATGGCATTTGCCACCAGGTTGTTCAATGCCAGGTTGATAAATGCCGGGTCGCCATAGGCCCGGGGCAGTGGCGCGATGTCCCAGATGATCTCACGCCCGGCGTAGTCGGGTGCCAGTTCAGCGCGAATGGCTTCGACCAGAGCGTTGAGGTCCACTTCCGACATGCGCAGGGCAGAGCGGCCCATGTGCGAGAAATGTAGCAAATTGTCGACCAGGTTGCCGGCAAAATGCGCCGCTTCCCCGATATGTTGCAAGAATCTTTTGCCCCGTTCACTCAAACCGGCGCCTTCCATTTCGCCGAGCAACTCCGTGTAGCCCGCAATATGGCGCAGGGGCGCACGCAGGTCGTGGGAAACACTGTACGAGAATGCCTCGAGCTCCTTGTTGGAGCGGCGCAATTCGTTGGCCATCTGCGCCAGCTCCTCGGCCTTGCGCAGCACGATACCCAAGACTGCAGTGCGCAACTCCATTACGCCCTCGATGACCAGAGGGTCCCACGGTGCACAGTAGCCATGCAGCTGCTCTTGCCAGCGTTCGAAACTATGGCGAGGCGCGAGGTTGCCCAGTGGTGCGACTTCCTTGGTAGGCTGCCCGGCCCATTGGACGCTGCGCACCTGTTCGGGGCGGAACCACAGCAGGTAGTGCGAGTGGATTTTAGAGATGGCCACTGCCAGTACGCCGCCGACATGCTCGGCCAATTCGGGCAGCTCGCTGACGTCACGGCGTACATTATCCGTCTGGAAAACATCTTCACCTTGGCGGGCCAGCCAATGGACCAGCGCATTGACCTGTGCCTCTGGCGGGGTAATTCCGACCAGCTCGCAATGCTCGGCAGAAATGATCGCAGCGCCTTGAGCACCTGCAAACGCCAGGAGCACATCGGGCAACGTACGCAGGCCTTCGCTGACACTGTCGTGGTCGGCCATGGAAGAAATCATCCGCACGATGTACCGCCGCAACTCCAGTAACTGGTGAGTGCTGGCATGGGCTTCACGGGATTCGATCTGCAGGGACAGGACGCTGGCCAGCAGTTCACAAGCGGTACGTGTGCGCAGGGCCACCGATCGCGGTTGTGCGTGATGGCACGAAATGAGTCCCCACAGTTTGCCATCCACCACGATGGACAATGACATCGATGCCAGCGTATCCATGTTGCGCATGTATTGCAGGTGCACGGGCGATACGCTACGCAAGCTCGTGAAGCTCATGTCCAGCGGTTTGCCGGTGGTTGGGTTGAGTGGCGGTATCAAGGGAGACGGCTGATAGTTGGCATCTTCGATGACGCGGATGCGGTTGACCCGATAGAGCTCACGCGCCTGGCGCGGTATGTCCGAGGCAGGGAAGCACAGGCCCAGGAAACTTGGATAACCTGCGTCGGCAACCTCGGCCAGTACCTGGCCATTGCCCTCGGCATCGAAGCGATAGGCCTTGACCCGTCCGAAGCCGGTCACGCGCTTGAGCTGAATCACGGTCTGCTGCAACAACTCTTCCAGGCTGCCCGCCAGGTGCAGGCTGCTGACGAAGCTGCGCACCAATGGGTAGTAATCACCTTGGGCCGTCAGGTCCTCGGGCACTCTGTGCGGCTCGAACTCGACGATTAGCACTTGATCGTGCCGGTGTGCCAGCAGGTGGAGCTCCTCCCGGCAAGGTGCCGTGTCGTGCAAGCGCACATCACCGATATGAAAAGGAAAGACCTCGTCCTCCGGCAGCCTCGCCAAGTGCTGGCGCAGGTCAAAGCCGGCCTGGACGATTTCGCCGAAGTTGCAACCGAGCACCGATTCGGCGGGCGTTCCCAGCCACTGCACGATGTTTTCACTCGCCTGTAGGACCTGCAGATGCTCGGGGTCGAGCACCAGAACAAAACCGTGAGGCTGAACGCTACCCGGCACTTGAATGGGCTCCTGAGCGCAGCGTTCGATCGCCTGTGCAAGTGTTCGGTCGGTGGTCATCGAAGAAAACGCTCCTGTCATTTGGGACCCTGCATGCCGCAAGAGTCTGGGGCAGGATAATGGTGATACACCCTATCAGAATATCGCCTCGCCTGCCGTGCTTTGGCCGTTTAACCCACTTTGCATGAAGGCTGCTTCGCGCTGTCCAGGTCTTGCCATGGCCGTTACTGCTTTTTTGCTAATACCAAAAAACAGGCGTGTCGGCCGGTTCGAAGGTGAGCCCGCTGCTAGGCTTGAAACGAGTGTTGAATGGCAGGGACGCTAACGTGAACAATCGCTTGTTTGCCGCGCTTGTGGGCCTGCTGCCAGTCGGCAGTGCCGTGGCGGCAGATTTTCTGGTCGAAGTGAGGGTGTTGGTGGAGCGCGGCTGTATGCTCGTCAACCCTGCCCGGGAGGCGGGAGCACAGGCACTCGGGCGCATCGACTTTGGCGCAGTGTCACGACTGGACGGCCCGCAAGCACCTCGAAGTGAAACGCTGTTGGGGCCTTCAGTGCCGCGGCTTGAGTGCAACCCGGACACGCCCTATCAGGTACGCGTGGACGCTGGCCAGCATGGAGGGAGCGGGGCGGTGCGGTTCCTGGCCATGTCAGGCTCCAGCGCCAGGCCCATTCCCTACCGGTTATTTCGTGATGCGGCCGGGCGGCAGCCGATGTTGGTCGATGAGCCGCAATCACCACGGGTGCCTGGCAGCGGCTGGGTCGACCTGCCGTTGTACGCGAGGCTGGACAAGCTGGCCTGGGCCCCTGAAGCAGGGCGGTATGCCGACATGCTCAAAGTGACGGTCACCTGGTAGGTCAACCCATGCACAAGGACGTGAGGCCATGAACCGTTCCTCGATGCTGCTGCTGACCCTTGGTCCCTTGCTCGTACCGGGCGGCGCGGCGCACGGCACCAGCACCGGTTTCATCCAGGCGCAACTGATCATCAGCGCTGCTTGCCAGATCAGCAGCGATGAAACGCAACCGGCGACACTGGCCAACCCTGGATTGATGGATTTCGGTGCCCGAGGGCCCAATTGGGACGAGCCCGTGCGCAGTCGGGTGGATGACGTCGGCACCCAGGGCAGCTTGCAGATCAGCTGCACGCCTGAAGTGCGTGCGTTCAAGGTGAGCATCAATGCGGGCATGAACGGCGACGACGGGATACGCCGCCTGAGCAATGGGCGCGAGTTGATCCCTTACCAACTGGCCGTCGATCCTGCTGGCCGCAGCCACTATCCGGTCGGCCAGGCTCGGCCCTTCGTCATCAGCAGCACCCGGCAGATGCCCATTCCCATCTATGGCGTGCTGGTCGCACAGCCTCGTGCGCTACCCGCTGGCCTGTATCGCGACACCCTCAGAGTGACCCTGGACTGGTAACCCATCAAGGAGATATCGATGCGAACCCACCTCTCACGCTGCATCCTCGCCGGGCTGGGCATGGCGCTGGCGTCCCAGGCGCCGGCAGCCACCGTCACCGGTACCATCAACTCGACACTGACCCTCATTGCGGCTTGCCAGGTCAACGGCAGCTCAGGCACCTCGGGCCTGAATTTCGGCAGCCTGAACTTCGGTACTCAGGATGCCTTGTTCGGTACGGCCAACGCGCAGGTGCTCGGCGGCAGCGGCGGGGCCCTGAGTGTGCTGTGTTCAGCGGGCACGGTGCCGGCCATTCGGGTACGCGCAGGCGCCCACGATGGTCAGTCCACCGGGGGCACCCGTGCTCTGGCAGACGGCGCCGGCAACTTCGTTCCCTATGACTTCTATACCGATGCGGGGCGCACGCAGTTGCTGGCCATCGACGGCACGATCACGTTGCCGACCAGCACCGGGGTCGCGCAAACCGTCAACCTCTATGGGCAGGCACGTGGCAAGGCAGGTCTGCCCGCGGGGGTCTATACCGACACCGTCGCCGTCGAGCTGTCGTTCTGAGGCATGCGCGTTTGGCGTGCAGGGACCGTTGCCGGGTGCATGCTGATGCTGGCTGGCCCCCTGGGTGCGGCCACCACCAGCACCTTCGCGGTAAATGCGCAAGTTGTCGCCGGTTGTCTGGTCATAGGGGGCGCCACGCAGTACGGCACCCTGAACTACGGCACGCAGTCAGCCTTGTCCACGGCGGTGTTGAGTACGGCATTGGGCGGTTCAAGCGTGACGCTGCAGTGCACGCCGGGGGTAGTGCTGAGCATGAGCCTGGATGCTGGCCAGAACGCGAACGCAGGCGTGCGCAACCTCAAGCGTACGGGAGGCACGCAGGTAGTGCCTTACCAGTTGTACCAGGATGCTGCGTTGGCGCAGGGCATCGGCATTGGGCAAAACGTGAACGTGAGTTATGCCGACCCTGCAGCGGTAAGGTTGCCTGTCTACGGAAGGCTTCAACTACCCGGAACAGTGCCTGCCGGTACTTATACCGACGTGGTCCAGGTGACATTGACCTGGTGACCGGTCGATTCGCCAACATACCGTCCAGGGAGGGCTTCATGAGAGAACGCAGCAGATGGATCCGGGCCTTGTTGTTGATGTGCAGCGTGGCTGGCCAGCCGGTGTTAGCCGCCACGTCGGTACTGATCTGGCCCATTGACCCTGTGCTGGAAGCGGGACAGAAGGCAGGGGCGCTGTGGCTGGAAAATCGCGGGACCGCGGCGGCAAGCCTTCAAGTGCGTGTATTTGCCTGGCGTCAGGGGCACTTCGAGGAGCAGTTCAGCGCACAACGTGAAATCATCGGCAGCCCGCCGGTGGCCACTATCGCACCCGGTCAGAAGCAGCTCATTCGCCTGACCCGTACAGGGGCGGCACCCGCCGGTCAGGAACAGGCCTACCGCATCATCATCGACGAAATTCCCCCCGCAGTGCCCGTGGACAAGGCCGAGGCCGGGACCACGGCCGCAATTCGCCTGCAGATGCGCTACTCGGTGCCGCTGTTCGTCTACGGGGAAGGCCTGTGGGGCCGCCCGGACCCGAACGGCGAGCGCAACGAGCAGGGTGTAGGCAAGCCCCAGCTGACCTGGCAGCCGGTGATGGTACAGGGCAAGCCGTACATCGAGTTGCGAAACACCGGCCCGGTGCATGCACGCCTGACCGATGTGGTGGTGCAGCAAGGCAACCAGGCCAAACCTGTTGCAGAAGGGCTACTGGGCTATGTACTGCCCGGGGCCAGCATGCGCTGGCCAGCGCCGCTGGCCGTGGGGGCCGGTGGAATACTCAAGGGCCGGGTCAACGGCCAGGGTGAGGCGGCCGTCATCAACCAGGGTCGATAAGTTACAGGCAAGTCACAGGGCCAGGGAGGGCCCGGCAATGGTCAGGACCGATGCGTGAAGAGGTTCGCGACGAAGCGCCTGGGGTATCTGGGGCTGGCACTGGCCGGTTCTACCCTGGTGCTGGCGGACGACCTGCCGCCGCCGCCAACGGAGCTGTCGGCGGTTGCCGATGCCACCTTGTACCTGGACCTCACGGTGAACCAGATGCCGAAGGCTGAATTGGTGCCGGTGCAGCAAAGGGCCGGGCGCCTTTACATAGGCAGTGACGTGCTGCGCGCAGCAGGCCTCGTGTTGCCCGGCGACCCCTCAGGCGACGTGGCCCTGGACGCCGTTGCTGGGATGCATGCCGAATATGACAGCCAGAACCAGCAACTGCGGCTGGATGTGCCCCCAGGCTGGTTGCCGGACCAGCAAGTCGGTGAGCGCACGCTTTACCCGCCTACCGATGCGCGCAGCAGCTTCGGTGCCTTGTTCAACTATGACCTGTACCTGAACGATACCGATGACAGCGGCACCTATCTCGCCGCCTGGAATGAACTACGCGTGTTCGACAGCTGGGGGACCGTGTCCAGCACTGGCCAATGGCGGCGCTCGTTCAACGGCGTGACGCGCAGTGGCACGGGTGATGGATTCCTGCGTTACGACACCACCTGGCGCTTCACCGACGAGCAACGGATGCTGACCTTCGAGGCGGGTGACCTGATCACCGCCGCTTTGCCCTGGAGTAGCTCAGTGCGCCTGGGCGGGCTGCAGCTATCCAGGGATTTTGCCGCCCGGCCAGACCTTGTGACCTACCCGTTGCCCGCCTTCGCAGGCGAAGCGGCCGTGCCAACGTCCCTTGAGCTTTTCATCAATGGTTACCGGGCCAGCACCACCGAGTTGCAGCCTGGCCCCTATACCCTGACCAACGTCCCTTTCATCAACGGTGCCGGCGAGGCAGTGGTGGTGACCACCGACACCCTGGGCAGGCAAGTGTCCACGACCCTGCCGTTCTATGTGACCAGCAGCCTGTTGCAAAAAGGGTTGACCGACTATGCGGTAGCAGCCGGCAGTCTCAGGCGTGACTATGGGGTGCGCGACTTCGGATACGGCCCAGGCGTGGCCTCGGCCAGCCTGCGCCACGGCCTGAGCGATACCTTCACGCTGGAGGCCCATGGGCAAACGGCCGAGTCCCTGATGCTCGGGGGCCTGGGGACGAACATGCGCCTAGGGCAGTTCGGGGTGCTCAATGCTGCCCTAGCCCAAAGCCGTTTCGAAGGCAACCAAGGTCAGCAAACCGCCCTGGGTTACCAATACAACAGTCAACGCCTGGGGTTCAGCTACCAGCGGCTGCAACGCCATGGCGATTACGCTGATCTCACGCGCATCGACCGGCGCGACATGCAGCTGAGCAGGAGCAGTGAGCAGGTGACGCTGAGTTTGAACCTCAACCAGTACGGGAACCTGGGCGCCGGTTATTTCGATGTGCGCGCCGGGGACGGCACCCGCACACGTTTGATCAACCTCAGTTACAGCAGGCCCCTGTGGGGCAACAGCAGTATTTACTTCTCTGCTAATCGAGAGGTGGGTGATCGCCAATGGGCGGCGCAGGCGCAACTGGTGATTCCGTTCGACATGACCGGCACCCTGGCCTTGGGCATCGAACGCAACAAAGACGGCCAGCACCAGCAGCGGGTCAACTACAGCCGGGCGGTTCCGGTGGGCACCGGGGTGGGCTACAACCTCGGGTATGCCACCGGTAGCGATCGCCAGGCTTACCGCCAGGCCGACGCCACCTGGCGCCTGCAGTCGGTCCAGCTGCAGGCGGGTGTCTACGGCAGCAGTGGAGAAATGACCCGGTGGGCCGATGCCAGCGGCTCGATCGTGTGGATGGACGCCGGCTTGTTCGCGGCCAACCGCATCGATGATGCGTTCGTCGTGGTCAGCACCTCTGGCTACGCCGATGTGCCCGTGCGTTACGAAAACCAGCCGGTAGGCCGCACCGATAAACGTGGTCACCTGCTTGTGCCCTATAGCAGTGCCTACTACCGAGGCAAATATGAAATAGACCCGATGGATTTGCCGCCTGACATTCTGGCACCGCAAGTCGAGCAACGCGTTGCCGTGCGCCGTGGCAGCGGTTATCTGCTGGACTTCGAACTCAAGCAGGTGCAGGCAGCCAGCCTGGAACTGGTGGATGGCAATCAGCGACCGCTGAGCCTGGGCAGCCGCGTCAGACACGTGCAAAGCGGCGCGCAGGCCGTGGTGGGGTGGGATGGGCTGGTCTACCTGGAAAATTTGCAGGCCACTAACCGCTTGCAGGTCGAACTGGCGGGGGGAGGGCAGTGCGAGGTCGACTTCACCCTGCCAGAAAGCACCGGCTCGATCCCTGTGATCGGGCCGTTGGTGTGCAAGTGAGCCGCCATCAAGCCTGGCTCTGCGCAGGGCTTCTAGCCCTCTGCGCAGAGCCTGCCCTGGCCAAGTGCGCGTCGGTGGCCACCGCTCCCGCTCTGTTCGGCGCCCTCAATTCAACGCAGGTTCGCACCGCCGTGCAGACAGCAGCCACGGCGAACGCCGGTTTACAGTGCAATGGCACGGTATTGAGCGTGCTCAGCAACGCCGACTCGTTCAAGCTGACGGTACAGCCGTCCACGGGGGGGTTGCTTGGCCCTACAGGGGATGTCATCCCGTATACGCTCTACGCCGATGCCACCACCAACTTTCCCATCAGCCGCGGTGTTGCATTCGAGTACGGACGCACGGGTATCCTCGACCTGCTGGGCTTGCTCAACGGTACGCCCAAGACTGTACCGTTGTACCTTCGCACCCAGATCGGGAGTAACGTGGCGGCAGGTCTCTATCAGGAGACCCTCAAGCTGGATTGGACCTGGAACTATTGTGAAGGGCTTTCGATAGGCGGGTTGTGCATCGGGCGGGATACCGGATCAGGCACCCAGTACCTGACCGTCAGCCTGACGGTGACCAATGATTGCCAGATCGTTACGCCGAATATCAACTTCGGTTCTGCGCCTGTGGCCAGCGCCTTCGCAACGGTCAACCAGAGCCTGAGCGTTTCCTGTACCAAAGGCAGTGCCTACAGCGTCGGGCTCAGCGATGGGCAGAACGTGCTGAGCGGGCGGCGGCGCATGAAGTCGGCTGCCAACAATTACCTGGCGTACGACATCTACAAGGGCGCAGGCACCGTTCGCTGGGGCGCGAGCGGTAGCGCCAGGCGGGCCAGTGCCGAGGCCGACGTCAACCCGGGCATAGGCACTGGCACTGGCAGTCAGGTTTTCAACTACAACGCCCGCGTCTATACCGACCAGGCTACGCCGCCGGCGGCGAGCTACTCGGACAGCGTGGTACTGGACGTCCAGTTCTGAGAGAAGGCTCAGCGCAGGTCGTCTACCATCGCGGCGAGCGTATCCAATACGGCGCTCGCCAATGCCTTGGAGCGCAGCCCTGACCAGCCCGTGCGCGGGTCGGGGGCATCGTCGTGGTCCTTGAACGGCATCTCCAGGGTCAGTGACAAGCAGTCGTGCGCCATCCCCACGGCGTTGCAGGCCAACGTCGTGTTGGCCTGGCCTGGCGCGTCACGGGTGTAGCCATGGGTGGTCTGGAAGTCTGCCGTCAGGCTCATCAGCGTGTTGCGGAAGGTTTCTTCCAGGTGGGCGAGGCGGGCTGTGTAACCAGGGTTGCCCTCGCAGGCGGCAGTGAATACATGGGGGATTTCTTCATCCCCGTGCACGTCGATGAAGGCGTCCACGCCATACTGTTTCATCTGCGCCTGGGCGAAGAACACTTCCGGAGTGAGCTCGACATTGGCGTCCTGCCAGGCGCGGTTAAGGTCCTTGCCGGCGTAATTGGTGCGCAGATGGCCCAGGAAGGCACCATCAGGGTTCATGTTGGGAATCAGGTACAGATCAGCGCGGCTCAGCAGTTGCTGGACAGTGGCGTCGCCAGCCTGCAAACGGTCGATCAGCCCCTCCATGAACCACTCGGCCATGTGCTCACCGGGATGTTGCTGGGCGATGAACCACACCTTGCGCTTGCCCGCTGCACCGTCGCCTGCGCGCAGCAGCGGGATGTCGCGACCCTGGACGCTGCGGCCGCTGGCCAGCAATGTGATGCCTGGGAGGGCGAGCGCACGTTCGATCAGTTGATTGTGGCGTGCACGGGGGTAGGGCTCGAAGTAGGCGAACCAGATCTGCGGTTGCTGCGCCGTGATCTCGAAGCCCAGGGCGGTACCATCGAATTGGCTGGGCACCCGAAACCAGGTCTGCTGGTCGTAAGAGGCCACGGCGTTGTAGCCAGTCCAGGCATTCTTGTAAGACGAGCCAGCAGCGTTGTCGAGGCTGAACCGGTGTTTCTGCCCAGGCGTCAGGCCGCTGACGCGAAAGTGAAACCACTGGTAGTGGCCACTGTGGGTGTCCGGCCGGATGGCGAGGCAGACCTGGGCAGGATTGCTGGCGTCGATGACTTCGATGTTGCCAGAATCGAAGTCGCAATCGATATGCAGCGGTGACAGCGTCACGGTCATGGGCAGGCTCCTTGGCGATGTTGTTGTGCAGCTACTGTACACCGCTTGCAGGCCTCAAAGCGCCTCTGTGCGCCTGGCCATGGTCAGAGCCCCAGCTGGCTGAGGCTAGGATGATCATCAGGACGTCGGCCGAGCGGCCAATGGAACTTGCGCTCGCTTTCTGCGATTGGGTGCTCGTTGATGCTCGCGTGCCGATAGTGCATCAGCCCGTCGGGGGCGAACTCCCAGTTCTCGTTACCATACGCCCGGTGCCATTGGCCGCTGTCATCGCGGTACTCGTAGGCATAGCGCACGGCAATACGGTTTTCGGTGAAGGCCCAAAGCTCCTTGATCAGCCGATAATCGAGCTCGCGGTTCCATTTGCGGGTCAGAAAAGCCTCAACCTCGGCTCGCCCGCGGGGAAACTCGGCGCGATTGCGCCATACGGTATCGGGGGTATAGGCCAGCGACACCTTGGCAGCATCGCGACTGTTCCAGCCGTCTTCGGCCAGACGGACTTTCTCAATGGCGCTGTCGCGGGTGAAAGGTGGCAGGGGTGGACGGGACATTGCTCGACTCCTCGGCATGAATGTGTCCGAAAAGCGTAGCGTGCCTGGGGCAAAGCGAGAATCATCACCGGGCAGACTTCACAATTGCGTCGGCGACAACAATGCCGATGTGTGCGGAGTATCGGTGTGGTCGAGTGTGGGGGCTGCCCGTCACGACCGTGGCAGGTGCACGGCCGTGACGAACAACGGGCTCAGCGCCGGCGGAACAAAGGCAGCGGCTGGTCCGTGGCACCCTGGTAGGTGACCGAGAAGTCCTTCAGGCCCTGCAGGGCGTCTTCGGGGTCCTTGTCGGCGCGGATGGCGAATGCATCGAAACCGCAACGGGCCATGAAGAACAGCTGGTCGCGCAGCACATCGCCGATGGCGCGCAACTCACCCTTGTAGCCGTAGCGGTCGCGCAGCAGGCGGGCATTGGAATAGCTGCGCCCGTCCGTGAAGGCAGGGAAATTCAGGGCGATGACCTGGAAGTGCTGGACGTCCTCGCCAATCTCCTCAGCCTCCTGATCGCTGTCCAGCCAGATGCCCAGGCCACCGTCGCGGGCTTTCAGGGCATGGGCATGGTCGCGCCACATCTGCAAGGGCACGATGTAGTCGTCGCAGTTGGTCAGTTCGTCGAACGAAGTTTCCTTAGGCAGCAGGTGCCAGGTTTCGTCGACGATCTGGTTGTGCTTAATGATTCGCTGCATACACGCGTTCCTTGAAGGGGTCGATGCCGATGCGTTGGTACGTGTCGATGAAACGCTCTTCTTCGGTGCGTTGTTCGACGTAGACGGCGATCAGCTTCTCGATCACATCGGCCATGTCGTCCTGGGCGAACGAGGGGCCCAGGATCTTGCCAAGGCTGGCGTCGCGCGCGGCGTTGCCGCCCAGCGATACCTGGTAGAACTCTTCGCCCTTCTTGTCCACGCCCAGGATGCCGATATGACCGACGTGGTGGTGCCCGCACGCGTTCATGCAACCGGAGATGTTCAAGTCGATCTCGCCAATGTCGAACAGGTAGTCCAGGTCGTCGAAACGACGCTGGATGGATTCGGCGATGGGGATCGACTTGGCGTTGGCCAGGGAGCAGTAGTCACCGCCTGGGCAGCAGATGATATCGGTCAGCAGGCCAATGTTCGGGGTGGCGAATCCGCTCTCGCGCAGCTCCAGCCACAGGGCATGCAGCTGGCGTTGCTCGACGTCGGCCAGGATGATGTTCTGCTCGTGCGAGGTGCGCAGGAAGCCGAAGCTGTAACGTTCTGCCAAGTCGGCCACGGCGTCGAGCTGCTTGTCGGTGAGGTCACCTGGGGCAACGCCGGTGGGTTTGAGCGACAGGGTCACGGCCACGTAGCCAGGGCGTTTATGGGCGCGGGTGTTGCGTGAGCGCCAGCGCGCGAACCCTGGATGTTCGCTGTCCAGGGCGCTGTAGTCGACATCGTCCAGCGCCAGGTACTGCGGGTCGACGAAGTGACGCGACACGCGCTGCACTTCCGCCTCGGTCAGTGTGCTGCTGCCGCCACGCAGGTGGACCATTTCGGCCTCGACCTTTTCGGCGAAGACTTCAGGTGTCAGGGCCTTGACCAGAATCTTGATCCGCGCCTTGTACTTGTTGTCCCGGCGGCCGTAGCGGTTGTAGACGCGCAGGATAGCGTCCAGGTAGCTGATCAGGTCCTGCCAGGGCAGGAACTCATTGATGAACGAACCGACCACCGGTGTGCGGCCCAATCCGCCCCCGACCAGGACGCGGAAACCCAGCTCGCCAGCGTCGTTGCGCACCGGCTCAAGGCCGATGTCGTGCACTTCGATGGCCGCGCGGTCCTGTTTCGAACCGTTGATGGCGATCTTGAACTTGCGCGGCAGGAAGGCGAATTCCGGGTGGAACGTGGTCCACTGACGGACGATCTCGCACCAGGGGCGCGGGTCGATGACTTCATCGGCGGCAACGCCAGCGAACTGATCGGTGGTGGTGTTGCGCAGGCAGTTGCCGCTGGTCTGGATGGCGTGCATCTGCACGGTCGCCAATTCGGCCAGGATGTCGGGGATATCTTCCAGGGCCGGCCAGTTGAACTGCACGTTCTGGCGGGTGGAAATGTGCGCGTAGCCCTTGTCGTAATCGCGGGCGATCTTGGCCAGGGTACGCACCTGCCGGGCATTGAGTTGGCCATAAGGAACGGCGACACGCAGCATCGGCGCGAATCGTTGAATGTATAGGCCGTTCTGCAGGCGCAGCGGGCGGAATTCTTCCTCGCTCAGCTCACCGGCCAGGTAGCGGCGGGTCTGATCACGGAACTGCTTGACGCGGTCCTCGATGATCCGCTGATCGTATTCGTCATATACGTACATAAAAGTCCTGTCTCAGGCATGCAGCTATTCGCGCGCACGGCCGCGCACTCCGGTTCGGAGCCGGGGCACCATAGCAGGTTGTATTTATGCGCAAAAGTGATGTTTTTGCATATGAAAAGAACCAAACGGACTATGTGAGACTGACTGCCATTTATGCGCCAGTTCTGACCCGAGGGGTATAATCCTGGGTTTGCTTCAGAGACGTCAGCCAATGCTCAAGGCCCTGTACCGCTGCCTTTGCCTGTGCCTCGCCCTGCCATTGAGCGCAGGTGCGCAGCCGGTGTCAGTGGTTTTCCTCAACCCGGGCTCGCCAGACGAGACATTCTGGACCAGCTACAGCCGGTTCATGCAGTCCGCCGCTGACGAACTGGGCATGGACTTGCGTGTGGAGTATGGCGAGCGCCGGACCGATCTTGCCTTGAGCCAGGTCCGGGCGGCCCTCGATGGGCCCAGGCGACCTGATTACCTGGTACTGGTAAACGAGCAGTACATCGCCCCCGAGATCATGCGCCTGTCGCAAGGGGCGGGGGTCAAGCTGTTGCTGGTCAACAACGGCTTGACGCCTAGCCAGGCGCGGGCTGTCAGCGCTCGGCCTGACAAATTCGCGCAGCCGTTGGGTTCTTTGACCACCAATGACGAACAAGCCGGTTTCCAGATGTTGCGTGAAATGATCGCGCAATTGCCTGCCACCAGTGGCCCAGTGGATTTGGTCGCGTTCTCAGGCGTGAAGACTACGCCTGCCTCGCAGCGCCGGGAAGAAGGCATGCGCCGCGCCTTGGCCGACTTCCCCCAGGTGCGCTTGCGGCAGGTGGTGTACGGCGGGTGGAGCCGGCAGCGCGCCTACGAGCAGGCGCGGTTTCTGCTCGAACGCTACCCACAGACACGGCTTGTATGGTCGGCCAACGACGAGATGGCCTTTGGGGCCATGCAGGCGTTCGAGGAAGCGGGGCTCAAGCCAGGCAAGGATGTGATGTTCAGTGCGGTGAATAGCTCGGGGGAGGCGTTGCGTGCGCGTCTGGATGGGCGCTTGAGTGTACTGATGGGCGGGCATTTCAGCCTTGGGGGCTGGGCCATGGTCATGCTGTATGACGATGCCCACGGCCTGCCGTTCGGGCGCGACGGCCTGCGCAATTACAGCCTGCCTGTGCTGCAGAGCATCGACCAGGCCAAGGCCGGGCAATGGCTTGAACGACTGGAGTTGGCCGACCATGGGGTGGACTTCAAGGCGTACAGCGCGATAGGGCGCACGGCTGGCTATCAGTACCCGTTCCTGACGTCACCGGTCGAATACTGAAAAGCCCTGCTTGAGCAAAGGTCTTTGCTGGTCTTAACTGCCGATTGTACGGTGCATTCCCATAATCACTACAAGAGGCAATGCCATGACCAACCCAACGAAGTTGCGCAAGTCCAGCCATGGCGTCGATACATGGGCAATCCTGTGCCTGGTCGCGCTGTTCGTCATCACGGCGGTGTATTGGGGCACTCACCCCTAATCCTGCTCACCGATCACATGGCGCATCAACACTGACGCGCCTTGTTTCCAGCTGCGCCCCACGGGAACAGCTGGATGCGGGTGTGCCTTAGCTGTCATACCCGAGGTTTGGCGCCAGCCAGCGCTCGCTGACACTCACGGGTTGACCTTTGCGGGTGCTGTAGCACTCGATCTGATCCTTGTCCACCTTGCCCACCGCAAAGTACTGCGCCTGCGGGTGGGCGAAATACCAGCCGCTGACAGCCGCGGCCGGGAACATGGCGTAATGCTCGGTCAGGAAGACGCCGCTTGGGCCGGTTTCGCCGATGGCGCTGCCGTCGAGCAGGCGGAACAGGGTTTCTTTCTCGGTGTGGTCGGGGCATGCCGGGTAGCCCGGCGCCGGACGAATGCCACGGTACTGCTCCTTGATCAGCGCTTCGTTGTCCAGCTGCTCCTCCCGGGCATACCCCCAATAATCCTTGCGCACCTGCTCATGCAACCATTCGGCGCAGGCCTCGGCCAGGCGATCGGCCAGGGCCTTGACCATGATCGAGCTGTAGTCGTCGCCTTTGTCCTGGTACGCCTTGGCGACTTCTTCGGCCCCGATACCGGCCGTGGTGATGAACCCGCCCACGTAGTCGGTCACACCGCTGGCCTTGGGGGCCACGAAGTCGGCCAGCGACCAGTTGGGCTTGCCGTCGGGCTTGATGGTCTGCTGGCGCAGGTGGTGCAAGGTCGCCAGCGCAGCGCCGTCTTCGCCGTACACCTCGATGTCGTCATCGGCCACCTGGTTGGCGGGCCAGAAGCCAAACACTGCGCGAGCACTGATGAGTTTTTCGTCGATCAGTTTGTCGAGCATCTCGCGGGCGTCCGCATACAGGGCAGTCGCCGCCTCGCCAACGACTTCGTCCGTGAGAATTCGCGGGAACTTGCCCGCCAGATCCCAGGAGATGAAGAACGGCGTCCAGTCGATGTATTGGGCCAGGGTGCGCAGGTCGATGTCATGCAGGACCTTGGTACCAGTGAAGGAGGGTACGGCTGGCTGGTAGCCGGCCCAGTCGTACTGGGGTTTGGCCGCCACTGCCTGGGCGTAGGTGAGGCGCTCGGTCCGGGCGCTGCGGTTGGCCGTGCGCGCGCGTACCTCTTCGTAGTCCTGGCGTGTGCGTTCGACGAAACCCGCCTTGAGCTCCTTGGACAGCAATTGCGTCGCCACGCCGACGGCGCGAGACGCATCGGTGACGTAGATCACGGCGTCATTGCTGTACTTGGGCTCGATCTTCACGGCCGTATGGGCCTTGGAGGTGGTGGCACCGCCGATCATCAACGGCAGCTCGAAACCCTGGCGCTGCATCTCGCGCGCCACATGCACCATCTCGTCCAGCGACGGTGTGATCAGGCCCGACAGGCCAATGATGTCGCATTTCTCGTCCCGAGCCGTCTGCAGGATCTTCTCGGCGGGCACCATCACGCCCAGGTCGACGATGTCGTAGCCGTTGCAGCCGAGCACCACGCCGACGATGTTCTTGCCGATGTCGTGCACATCGCCTTTGACCGTCGCCATCAGGATCTTGCCCTTGGCCTCGGGCTTGTCGCCTTTTTCGGCTTCGATGAACGGAATCAAGTGCGCAACGGCTTGCTTCATCACCCGGGCCGACTTGACCACTTGGGGCAGGAACATCTTGCCTGCGCCGAACAGGTCGCCGACCACGTTCATGCCGCTCATCAAGGGGCCTTCGATGACCTCGATCGGCCGCGCACATTGCTGGCGGCACGCCTCGGTGTCCTCGACGATGAACGCCGTGATGCCCTTGACCAGCGCATGCTCCAGGCGCTTTTCCACCGGCAGCGAGCGCCACTGCTCGTTCTCGACTTCCCGCGTGGCACCGCCGCCCTTGTAGTCGTCGGCAATGGCCAGCAGCGCATCGGTGCCCTGGGGCGTGCGGTTGAGCACCACATCCTCGACCTTTTCCCGCAACGGCGCTGGGATCTGGTCGTAGATTTCCAACTGCCCGGCATTAACGATGCCCATGGTCAGGCCATTGGCGATGGCGTGGTACAGGAACACCGAGTGAATCGCCTCGCGCACCGGGTTATTGCCCCGGAACGAGAACGACACGTTGGACACCCCACCCGAGGTCAAGGCGTGCGGCAGGTGGTCGCGGATATAGGCGCAGGCCTCGATGAAATCCACGGCATAGTTGTTGTGTTCCTCGATGCCGGTGGCGACAGCGAAGATGTTCGGGTCGAAGATGATGTCTTCTGCGGGGAAGCCCACCTCGTTGACCAGAATGTCGTAGCTGCGCTTGCAGATTTCCTGCTTGCGCGCGGCAGTGTCGGCCTGGCCGACCTCGTCGAAGGCCATGACCACCACGGCTGCGCCATAGCGCTTGCACAAGCGGGCATGGTGCTTGAACTGCTCAACGCCTTCTTTCATGGAAATGGAGTTGACGATGCCTTTGCCCTGGATGCACTTGAGGCCAGCCTCGATCACTTCCCACTTCGAAGAGTCGATCATGATCGGTACGCGCGAGATGTCCGGCTCGCCGGCGATCAGGTTGAGGAAACGGACCATGGCCGCCTGGGAGTCGAGCATCCCTTCGTCCATGTTGATGTCGATGACCTGGGCGCCGGCCTCTACCTGCTGCAGCGCCACTTCCAGGGCCTCGGTGTAGTTTTCCTCGCGAATCAGCCGCGCGAACCTGGCCGAGCCGGTGATGTTGGTGCGCTCACCGACGTTGACGAACAACGACTGGCGATCGATGGTGAAGGGCTCCAGGCCCGAGAGGCGGCATGCCTTGGCGATTTCCGGAATTGGCCGTGGCGGGTACTTGGCCACGGCCTCGGCGATTGCCTGGATATGCCCAGGGGTGGTGCCACAGCAACCGCCAATGATGTTCAAGAAGCCACTGGCGGCGAACTCCTCGACCACGGCCGCCATTTCCGCCGGGGTTTCGTCGTACTCACCGAAGGCATTGGGCAAGCCCGCATTGGGGTGCGCAGAAACGTGAGTGTCGGCCTTGCCCGACAACTCTTCCAGGTAAGGGCGCAAGTCCTTGGCGCCCAAAGCGCAGTTCAGGCCGACGGATATAGGCTTGGCGTGCCGGACCGAGTTCCAGAAGGCTTCGGTGGTCTGCCCGGACAATGTGCGGCCGGAGGCATCGGTGATGGTGCCGGAAATCATGATCGGCAGCTCGATGCCGTCGTCCTCGAACACCTGCTGCACGGCGAAGATCGCCGCCTTGGCATTGAGGGTGTCGAAGATGGTTTCGATCAGGATCAGGTCGGCACCGCCCTCGATCAGCCCGCGGGTGGCCTCGATGTAGTTTTCCACCAGCGCGTCGAACGTGACGTTGCGGTAGCCCGGGTCGTTCACATCGGGGGAGATCGAGCAGGTGCGGCTGGTCGGGCCGAGCACGCCCGCCACGAAGCGCGGCTTGTCGGGTGTTTCCAGCGTCTTGGCATCGGCCACTTGGCGGGCGATGCGCGCGCCTTGCACGTTCAACTCATACACCAGCGTTTCCATGCCATAGTCGGCTTGGGAGATCTGGGTGGCATTGAACGTGTTGGTCTCGAGGATATCGGCGCCCGCGTCCAGGTAGGCCATCTCGATGGCCGCGATGATATCTGGACGGCTGAGCAGCAGCAGGTCATTGTTGCCTTTGACGTCGCTTGGCCAATCGGCAAAGCGCGTGCCACGATAGTCGGCTTCCTCCAACCGGTAGCTCTGGATCATTGTGCCCATGCCGCCATCGAGAATGAGGATGCGCTCTTTAAGTGCTTGTTGAAGTGCATGAAGACGAGCGCTGCGGTCGGACATATGAACTACCTGGTCGGGCGGAAATCAGAAAGTGTTGAATCATAACAAAGCTGCACGGTTTTTAGGGGTGCGGCCTGTTTTCATGAAATATGCTCATGTTGCCTGATTCCGTACCGGCTATTAATACAAACACTGCCAATTTTTCATTGCCTTGGCTGCACTTGATCAGGACATCTCGCACATGGTGCATCGTATGCTTGCCGGCCTTGCCGCCCTTTTACTCAGTGGCGCAGTGCTTGGGCAAGGCCTCCAACCCGCTCCCGCCATTTCCTATACCCGTGATGTCCAGCCGATCTTCACCGAGAAATGCGTTGCCTGCCACGCCTGCAACGACGCCGCCTGCCAGCTCAAGCTCGAAGCAGCCGAAGGTGCCGTGCGCGGCGCCAGCAAGGTTCCCGTCTATCAGGGCGAGCGTAGCAAGGCCGTAGCGCCCACCCGGTTGTTCTACGACGCCCATAGCGAGGCCGAGTGGCGCAAGAAGGGCTTCTATTCGGTGCTCGACAACCAGGGCAGTCAAGCCGCATTGATGGCGCGCATGCTCGAGCTGGGGCACAAGACGCCGCTCACGCCAAATGCCAAGGTGCCGGATGAGATTGCACTAGGCCTGAACCGCAACAATATGTGCCCGCTGCCCCATGAGTTCGACGCCTACGCCGGTGCGCATCCCAAGGAAGGCATGCCGCTGGCCGTCACCGGCCTGACCGACCAGGAATACGCGACACTGCGTGGCTGGCTGGCGGCGGGTGCGCCAGTCGAGTACCAGGCGATCAAGCCCAGTGCCAGCGAAGCCCGTCAGATCGCCGAATGGGAAGCGCTGCTCAATCGTCCTGGGGCTTCAGAAGCCCTGGTGGGGCGTTGGCTGTACGAGCATCTGTTCCTCGCCCATATCCACTTTACCGGGGGTGAGCAGGGGCACTTTTTCCAATGGGTGCGTTCGCGCACGCCCAGCGGGCAGCCTGCCGATATCATCGCCACGCGCAGGCCCAATGATCCGCCCGGAACTGAGTTCTTCTATCGCCTGATTCCCGTCCAGGGCGTGATCGTGCACAAGACACACATCACCTACCCCCTGGGTCCGCAAAAACTCAAGCGGGTCAAGCAGCTCTTCTACGCCGGCGATTGGCAGGTGACCACGCTGCCAGGCTACGGCCCTCGTCACCGCGCCAACCCTTTCGAAACCTTCGAGGCGATCCCGGCGGTGGCTCGCTACCAGTTCATGCTCGACAACGCCGAGTACTTCGTACGCACCTTTATACGCGGGCCGGTGTGCCGTGGGCAGATTGCCACGGACGTGATCCGCGACAACTTCTGGGCGCTGTTCCAGGAGCCTGCCTTCGACCGCTACGTCACCGATGCCCGTTACCGTGGCAAGGCCACGCCCTTGCTCGCCATGCCGGGTCAGAACGACGATGTGGGCAGTGTGCTTGCGCTGTGGCGCGCCTATCGCGACAAGCGCAACGAGTACGAGAAACTGCGCCGTGAAGCCTATGCCGACATGCCAGCCCCGGGCTGGTCGACCTTGTGGACAGGCAACGACAACGCGTTGCTGAGCATCTTCCGTCACTTCGACAGCGCTACAGTGACCAAGGGCCTGGTGGGGGATGTGCCCCTGACGATGTGGTTGTTCGACTACCCCTTGCTGGAGCGCACCTACTACCAGCTGGCGGTCAACTTCGACGTCTTCGGCAACCTGTCGCACCAGCTGCAGACGCGCCTGTACTTCGACTTGATCCGCAACGGCGCCGAGGTCAACTTCCTGCGCCTGATGCCGGCCGAGTCCCGCCAGGGCATCCTGAGCGACTGGTATCAAGACAGCGGCAAGATAAAGATGTGGCTCGACTACGAAAACATCGACGCCGATACCCCGAGCGGCCTTGCCCTGAGTCCACACGATCCCAAACGCGACTTCGGGTTGCAGCTGATCGCGCGGACCGCCAGCATCAATGCTTCACCCGACCCGATCAATCGCTGCCAGGGGGCGTACTGTTCGCGGCCGCAGATGACTGAAGAGTTCCGCAATGCAGAGCAGTCCCTCAGCCGGCTGGTCTCGCGTCCCGCCGCAGGGTTGAAAGTGATCAATCAATTGCCCGAGGCGACGCTGCTGCGCATCGAAGGGCAGGGTGGGCAGCGGCAGGTCTATACCTTGATGCGCAACCGGGCGCACAGCAACGTGGCATTCCTGTTGGGCGAGGCTTATCGTTACCAGCCTGGCCTCGATACCCTGACCTTGCAGCCCGGGGTCATGACCAGCTACCCCAACTTCATGTTCAATGTGCCAGCCGCCGAAGTACCGGTTTTCGTCGACCTGATGAGTCAGGCCAAGGATGATACCGCTCGCTTCGAGCGCATCGTCGAGCGATGGGGTATACGCCGAACTCACCCGCAATTCTGGCGTTATTTCCATGACCTGAGTGCGTTCATTCTGGAAACCGACCCGGTGGAGGCCGGCGTGCTGGACATGAACCGCTACGAAAACCTCTGATCGGGGCGCGCTGACCTTTCGCGCCCTCCTGCGGTCCCAAGCCATGAGTGGCACCGGCAGCTGCGCTGCAGCCGGTGCCTGAATGCACCGGCAAACGCAGGATACTTCATGCTGTATTCGCTTCAGGCACTTCGTGCTTTCGCCGCCTGGGTGGTCGTATGCCACCACTTCATGCAGGTTTTTTTCGACTTTCACGCGTCCGGGCCTGTCGGCCAATTGTTCACTGATCGGGGTGCGGTCGGCGTGGATATCTTCTTCGTCATCAGCGGGTTGGTCATCTACCTTTCGACCTGCGACAAGCAGGTTGTCCCGCATCAGTTTCTGCTAAACCGAGTGCTGCGTATCGTGCCGGCCTACTGGTTCTACTCGGCCTTGATGGCCTTGATGCTGCTGGCCTTCAGTCAATGGATGCCGCATCAGGTGTTCACCTGGCAGCACCTATTGCGTTCACTCTTTTTCATACCAGCAGAGAACCCCGGTGGCTACGGTATGTACCCCACCCTGAACGTCGGCTGGACCCTGAACTTCGAGATGATGTTCTACCTGCTGTTCGGGATGGCGTTTCTCGTTGGCCGGCGCCTGCACTTGCTGGTGGTGGCCGGGCTGTTGGTAGTGATGAGCGAGGTCTTGGGGCGCCTGGGCGTGGTCAGTCATTTCTACAACAATGACATCGTCTATGAATTCCTGCTCGGCATCGGTATCGGTGTGCTGCATCGCCGTGGCCTGATCCGTCAGGGTGTCTGGGTCCCGCTGGGGCTTCTGGCAGTGGCTGCGCTGGCCATCTATCAGCTAGACGCCTCTCAACGGCTGCTGCATTGGGGCCTGCCCAGCGCAATGGTCGTCCTGGCCTTCATCGCTATGGAGCCGCTGTTCACTGGCAATCGCGTACTCAAGGCGCTGGGCGACTGCTCGTATTCGGTTTACCTGATCCATGTGCTGGTCCTGCACTTGGGCTGGTTTGCCAGCCAGCAACTGGGGCTGGACCCGTACCTGACATTCGCCGTCTGCGTGCCTTGCATCGCACTGCTGTCGTGGCTCAGTTACCAGTGGATCGAGCGCGGCCTGTACCGTCACATGCAGGCCTGGATGCAAGCACCAAGCGTGCAGGCGCAGCCGTATGTGCTTTCCCGAGTCAAATACTAGGACTTTGTTAGAGGGCTGCGTTGGCGTACACTGGCGCACAAGTCTGTGAGGAACCTACATGAGCGCTATAACCATTACCGACGCCGCCCATGACTACCTGGCTGATCTGCTGTCCAAGCAGAACACGCCGGGTATCGGCATTCGTATCTTCATCACCCAGCCGGGTACTCAGTACGCCGAGACGTGCATCGCCTATTGCAAGCCGGGTGAAGAGAAGCCTGATGACACTGCTGTGGGCCTCAAAAGCTTCACTGCCTACCTCGACGCTGTCAGCGTGCCGTTCCTGGAAGATGCGCTGGTGGACTATGCAACCGACCGCATGGGTGGCCAGTTGACCATCAAGGCGCCTAACGCCAAGGTGCCGATGGTCAATGAAGACAGCCCGATCAACGAACGCATCAACTACTATCTGCAGACCGAAATCAACCCCGGCCTGGCCAGCCATGGCGGTCAGGTGAGCCTGGTGGATGTCGTCGACGAGGGCATCGCTGTCCTGCAATTTGGCGGCGGCTGCCAAGGCTGCGGTCAGGCGGACGTCACCCTCAAGGAAGGCATCGAGCGGACACTCCTCGAGCGCATTCCTGAGCTCAAGGGTGTGCGTGATGTGACGGACCATAGCCAGAAAGAAAACGCCTACTACTAGGGCGTCATGGGTTGCACCGAGCTGGAATCGAGCTTGGCGCTGGCCCTGTAAGGCAACGTAACGCACTGCACTAGCAACAAACTGTTACGTTTGCAAGCCCTGCGACAATCGGCCGCTGCCCGTAATCAGCGGCCTGCAGGGGTTAATCGCCGCCAGTGGGTAGAAGGTACTTAGGGGGCATGCCAGAATGCGCCGGTTTTCTGCCCGGCCCGCCCCGAGGGTCGGCACCTTCCCTGTAAAGGATGGTTTCATGAATGATCTTCTGACCCGGCGTGCAGTCGTCGCCGGCATGGGCGTTCTTGGGCTTGGCCTGCTGGCAGGTTGCAGTCCGGCGCGCGGGCTCGAGTTCAAGTATGGCAAGAACATGAGCAACGAAATCCTTGGGCGCAAGTTCTCGCTGCGCGATCCCCAAGGTAATGTTCGTACTCTGTCAAGCTTCTACGGCAGCATGCCGATGGTCTTCTTCGGCTTCACCCAGTGCCCGGCCATCTGCCCGACCACCCTGGCACGAGCCGCCCAGATCCGCAAACTGCTGCGCGGTCGAGACCGTGATCTGTTCCAGGTGGTATTCATTACCCTCGATCCAGAACGCGACACCCCGCAGGTGCTCGATGCCTACGTCAAGGCGTTCGACCCGACCTTCGTCGCGCTCACCGGTACGCCTGAAGAAATTGACGCCGTGGCCAGGGAGTTCAAGGTGTTTTACGAAAAGGTCCCGGCCGGTGACACCTATACCATTTCACATTCGTCCACCAGCTACGTTTACGACACCCGTGGCACCCTGCGGCTGAGCCTCGGGCATTCCCTCACAGCCAAGGAATGTGCCGAAGACCTGGTTACCCTGATGGAGATCTGCTGAATGTCATTGCAATCCGTTAAGCGCGGCCTGGCTGCGTTGATCCTGCTGGGCCTCACTGGGCCGGTAATGGCCCAGACCACGGTCAGCGAGGCGTGGGTGCGCGCCAGCGTGCCTCACCAGCAGTCGACCGGTGCCTTCATGACCATTACCGCCAGTAGCGACAGCAAGCTGGTCAGTGTCGCCTCGCCTGTGGCCAAGACTGTACAAGTGCATGAAATGACCATGAACGGGGACGTCATGGGCATGCGTGAGGTCAAGGCTGTCGCGCTGCCGGCCGGTAAGCCTGTCACCCTGGACCCCAATGGCCTGCACGTGATGCTGATGGGCTTGAACGATCAGGTGAAGGAAGGCCAGCAGGTTCCGCTGACGCTGACGGTAGAAACCGCCGATGGCACCGCCGAGACTGTGGCCGTGCAAGCTCAGGTACGCGCGCTCACCGCCCAGGCGCAAGGTGAGCATGAACATATGCACATGAGCCACCCGTAACACCTGGCGGGGCTGCCTTGCGGCCCCAGCTGGTTCAACTGCGAAACTTCGGCAGTGGCCTGTCCAGCGTCAATGACGTCAGCGCACGCCGCACACGTGCTTCGTCAGCTTCCAAGGCCTTCAGGCTTGCCCGTATCTTGCCGGCCGCCGGCAGGTCGCCCTGGCGATCGATCCAGTCGGCAATCTCCTTGCAAGCAGTGCTAAGGCACGCTTGCCGCTGGTTCATCAGTGACAGAAGGGTGGTGATCTCTCGTTCGGACATGACGGCTCCTCCTTTCAGCCTTTTGAGTGTAGCAGCGCCATGGCCAAACGCCTGCGCCGCATTGACGCGCTCACGCGGCGAAGCAGGCCAGCCGGTAGGCCCCCGGGGTGATGCCATAGGCTTGCTTGAACTGTCTGTTCAGATGGCTCTGGTCGGCAAAGCCCAGGCTGAACGCCACTGTCGCAGGCGGCTGCCCCTCCTTGAGCAGCTCCCTGGCCCTTACAAGGCGTCGCTGCTTGAGCCAGGCGTGAGGGGGCATGCCTGTTGCCTGGCGAAACACCCGTGCGAAGTGAAACGGCGACAGGTTGACGGCAGCCGCCAGTAACTCCAGCGACGGCGGGTCAGCCAAGTGGGCTTCGAGCAACTCTCGTGCGCGTGCGACAGCGCGAGGCTCATGACCAGGGGCAGACAGATCGGCCAGGCGTCCGTGGCGTTGAACCAGCGCCAACACCGCCTGGCGCCATACGGTTTGCTGTTGCAGTGCGCTGGCGCTGCTTTCGGACAGCTGGTGCAGTTGGCTGAAGGCGCTGGCAAGGCCAGCATCATGGATCACGCTATCGCGAAAGCGCGGCATCCCCCCATGGCCCAGTTCCAATTCATCCAGCACACCGGTAACGCGCTCATGTTCAGGGTAGAACCCGCGATAACGCCACCCGGCCTCGTGGGCCTTGGCACCGGTATGCAGTTCGTCCGGATTGATCAGGACCATGCTGCCAACCGGTGCAAGATGCTCGCTGCCCCGGTGCCAGAAACGTTGGGCACCGGATTCGATCACGGTGAACACATAGCCTTCATGCACGTGTGGTGCAAACCGTTGTTGCACATACCGGGCGTGCAGCATTTCCACATCGCCCAGCGCCGGTGCCTGCCATAGATGCGTTTGCTCACGGGTAGTGGTGTTCATGAAAGGACGCTTCGCAGGACGAAGAAAATCAACATGCTCAACAGCATGCTCAGCATCACGCTACGGGTCAACCACACCAGTGCGGCAGCCACCACCGCCCCCAGCAGGTACGGGTTGAGCGGTTGCAGGTCAAGCGTATGCCCTGGCAAGAAGATGATAGGGCCGCAGATGGCCGTGAGCATACCTGGCACCGCAAAGCCCAGGAATTGACGCGCATGGGCGCTCAGGCGCAACGGTAGGCGCGGTTCGAGAAAAGCATAGCGATTGAGGAACACCACTATGCCCATGCCGATGATGAGCAGCCAGGTCATCAGACGGTCCTCCGAAGTTTCTGGCATGCGAAGCCGGTGCTCATCCCAAGCAGGCCGGCGCTGACCAAGGCCGTTTCCCAGTGCCAATGGCTGAACAGTACTGAAGCGGCCAGTGAAACGGCGACGCACGCGAGCGTAGGCAGATTACGTACCAGGGGCGTGATCAGGGCGACGAAAGTGGCGACGATGGAGAAGTCCAGGCCTAGCTGATCAAGGTGTGGAATGCTTTGCCCCAGCACGATTCCGACCCACGTGAACAGATTCCATGCAACGTAGAATGTGAAGCCCAGACCTAAGGCATACCAGCGATTGAAATGCTGGTGGTCGTGCCGACTGGTCAGGGCAAAGAACTCGTCGGTCAGCAGAAATCCAAGCCCCAGGCGCCAGTGCAGTGGCAAGGGGGAGAGCGCTGGGCGCATCGACAGCCCGTAAAGCAGGTGCTGTGAGGTGAGTAACAAGGTTGTCAGCAGTATGGAGGCCAGGCTGGCACCGCTTTTGAGCATGCCGATGGCCACCAGCTGCGCAGCGCCGGCAAAGACGATCGCCGAGAGCCCCTGGCTTTCCCAGGCGCTGAGGTTGGCTTCGATGGCCATGGAGCCGGCCAGCAGGCCCCAGGGCGCGACGGCAAGCGACAGCGGCATGATGGCGATGGCGCCCTGCAAAAAGGCGTGACGTGCGATGGACGGCATAGTAAATGGGCATGTGGACAAGGCAGGCCAGCATGACAAGCCACCACAGGCGATGGCTTGAACGTTCTTGCTCTGTTGTCACCCATTTGGTGCGCCGCGCTGAGCCCCCGGCGGCCTGGGGTCAAGGGCGGCTGGTCAAATGCTGCTGCGCCGTTAGACAGCCATTGGTCTCTACCGCTTTTTGCAGCAATGAGTGGCGATGTTGCGGGTCCAGATCACCCAGCAGGCGGTAGACCTCGGCCTGATAATCGCGCTGCCGCCCCCATAGCATCTCAAGGCCCTGGGGCTGGCTGCGGCTGCAGGCCATGCGGGTGGCAGGCTGGGGATAGTAGGGCGCATAGAGGGTTGCCATGCTCGGTACGGCCTCCAGTGCGGCGCGGTACTGGGCGCTGGCGTTGTAAGGTGGACACCAGGTGGCAATGGCCGGTGCCGACGGCGCAAACCCCTGGTCGAGGCTTGCCTGGAGCAGAGGGCAGGCGGCGTCGGGTATCTGCGCGGCAGGCAAGTAAGTCATGTAGTAAAGCGCCAGACGGTACTGCGCGACTGGGTGGCCGAGTGCGACCGATTTCTTGAGCAGTGCCACCGCAGTCGGCAACGTGTGGGCCATGGCCTGCCCCTGGCGCCGCAGCTCTGGGTCGCTATCCAGGGCTGTGCGCAAGACGCTTTCGTCCTCTTGAGTATCGGCCTGTTCCAGAAGGGGCAGTGCCTGGCGATAAAGCAGATCGGCATGGGGGTCGATGGACACTTCCAGTGCGTGCCCCGCCGTAGGCAGCAGGGCGGCCAGCATCAGCGCCATCTGCGGCAAGCGACTCACAGGCTCGCCTCGCCAGTTGCCAGGCAAGGATGAACGGCTTCTCTATTCATGACAGTCAAGCGTACGCCTCAGGCAATCGGAACGACGGGCTATTCTAGCCATGCAACAGGGCCGTCCGAAAGACCACCCGACGATTGTCAATCAGTAGAGCACTATAACGTGCTCGCGGGCAGTGGTTTTTCCCGGGCAAGGCCGAGCTTGGCCGTGATCACGTTGGCCAGCGCGGTCTGCCCCAGGTCGTTGAGGTGCAAGCGGTCGATGAACAGGTCCGAACCGAAGGCTGGCGAGCTGTCGAGCATGCAGTTCATGTCGAAGCAGGGCACCGGTGCGGCTTGTTCGCGAATGCGGCGAAAGAAAGCCGCATGCACCTTGCGATCGAAAACGCCTTCGAGCAAACGGTCGATGTTCCCTGGCGTTTGCTGAAGTGCGCTGAGCATGAACTGCTCACCCGCTGGCAGGGTCTCGCGACACCAGTGCACCAGGGGTTGAAGGATGAAGGTGAGGGTAGTGTGAGCGCTGCCTAGCAGTCGATCCCATTGCTGCACTGAGCGAGCAATATGGTCGGCTGCCTGGGCCGTGCGTTTTTCTGCTGGGGAAAGTGCCTCGAAGGGCCGACGAGGCCGAGGCGCGGCGGCCGGAGGCGCCAGCACCTGGCTCAGCCGCTGCCAGAGGCTCAGGCCAGGCTGTGATGCTGCCTGGGCTTGCTCTGAACCGGCCAGCGACGTTTGCCAGTCATTGATCTGCTGAGGCTCATGTGAGCAGGCGCTGATGTCCCAAAGCGCTTCGTGTGCCAGGCTGTTGAGTCCGCTGAGTATGACCACATGTCCCAGCGGTGCCAGGCGGTGCTCATGAGTGAGGAACATCAATAGTTCCTGGCTCGCATCCAGCCCGCAGCCGGCCAGGCTCAGCCAGAGTTCTCCGGTCAGCGCCGACAGCTGCGAGGCCACGGTGTATTCATCGGAACTGGCCCCAATGCCCATCGCCACCGAGCCTCCGACCAGCAGATTGATCCGCGCGGTGTCGTCGCGTTCAGCCACCGAAAACCGCCGGCCGTTGAAATGGCTGTAGCGAAGGCCCAAGGCGTCGGTATTGACGACGGCCGAGCTGAACCCGGTTTCGTGTACCCGAACGCGTTGGGTGGCGCACTGGGTGGCCTGGGCAAGCAGCTGTTGGTACTCAAGCTGCAAAGGCGCAAGCCCTTGGCGACTGGGAGTGGACATCGGGTCTCCTGGCAAGACAGCGCGTCAGGCAAGGGGCTAGGCGGTAAGCTCCTTGAGGTTGTACAAAAGCCCGCCGATGGCGATCAACAGCAATGCCACGCCAGACGCAAGGCTGATGAATCGTTGGCTGCGCGCTGACGCGATCTTGCCGATGGCAAAGATGTAAAGACTCAGCACGGCGAAGTCGATCACGATCCAGAGCAGTGAAAGCACGACCATGCTTTTGCCGAACGACTCGGTGATCTGGATGAACTGCGGGAAGAAGGCGATGAAGAAAATGATGTCCTTGGGGTTGGAGATCCCCACCATGAAGCCTTGCCACAGCCCCCCGCGGCTCGCGGGTTTGGCGCTTTCGGGCCGTTGGTCTGGCTGCGGGCTTGCGAGCGCCTCCCTGAGCGTGCCGACGGCGATATAGCCGATGAACAGGCAACCCAACAGGCTCATGGCACTAAGCCACGCCCTGTCGATGGCCGCGCTGGTGAGGATGATCCACGCCGCTGCGCCGATCAGTACCAGCGAGGCCCAGTTGGTGCCCAAGGCCGTGAAAATGGCCTTGCGTGAGCCAGAAGCGGCTGCGGTATTGACGATCAATGCCACGACCGGACCTGGAGTGGCGATCAGCAGCAGGACGGTAAGGGCGTAGGTGGCAGTCAGGGCGGTATTCACGTCAGTTCTCGATCATGTTGTCGGGGGTGGCAGGCACTGCGGTCCGGGCATGGAAAGGGCAGCGTGCCGGGTTCAACGAACCGGTTTCCTGTAATTGATATTGCGTCCACTCAAAGTTATCCGCTTCACCGAAGAAGCCGAGGCTGTCAGGTATTACCCCGTCGTTGTAGTGATCGACCCGCTGGCGAATGCGCTCGCGGATGCGCTGGCCGCTCGTGGTGGCGACATTGGCCACTTCGTCGAAGTTCTCGCGCGGGTTGATGACGAATGTGATGTGTTTGCCCAGGTTGCGGCTTTTCATCTGCTGGTGGCCCGGGAAGTTCATGTTGATGAACAGCGCCATGCCGGCAAAGCAGAACGACCAGCCGCTGTCTGCGGGGTCGGCCGGCACTGTCTGGGGCCAGGGATTCGGATCCCGTGCGTGAACGCCTTGCAGCACCTTCCAGGCAAGTGCCTGCTGTTGCGCGAGCGGCATGTCGGTCACTGTTTCTAGAAACACCACCAACGGGTGGCCGATACGAAGCTTGGGCGCAATCGGATCCATCAACCCGACATAGCTGGCCAGCCCTTGAGCGATGTCATCAGCCAGTTGTTCATCGCTGGCGAAAAGAACGTAGCAAGTTTGCGCATTGACCGCCTTGCGCCCGAACAGGCAGGGGAAATCCGGATTGGCAACGGTATGGCGAAAGTGTTGCAGTGCAGCGGTTGTCCAGTGAGGTTCGATGCACGCATGTTCGAGGGTCTGCTCAAACGCATCCAGGCGATAGCATTGTCCATATCCCGTAAACATGGTTTCCCCAAACTTTTAATTGATGAACGATCTACGCAGTTTCAGGCAGGATCTAGGTGATGCCTGTTTTTTTAATGCATTTTCTAGAACTATCAGCAGGTTGTAAAACACGTGAAACTATGACCTACTATTAGTCTTGCTAATACTCAGGAGGCGTCAATGTCGGAAAGGATTCAGGCCTTGCATGCACTGCGTGCGTTCGAGGTCGCGTCCCGCTATGGTTCGTTCACCAAGGCGGCGGAAGAGCTCGCACTGACCCAAGGCGCAGTCAGTCACCATATCAAGACGCTCGAGGGCATGTTCGGCTGCGATTTGTTCGAACGGCGAGGGCCCAAGTTGAGCCTGACCGAGCACGGACGCCTGCTCTCTCAAGAGCTCAAGGTTGGTTTCAAGATCATCGAGAACGCTTGCGCGTTGCTGCGCCAGGATCGCTACGGCCTGCGTTTGAAGGCGCCTTCGACGCTCACCGTGCGCTGGTTGCTAAGGGCACTGGACGGTTTCAAGAAACACGAAGACACCTGCACTGTGCAGCTCTCGAGCGTGTGGATGGACATCGACAGCGTCGATTTCTACTCTGAGCCCTACGATTGCGCCATCTTGCTGGCCAACGGCCGTTTCGCGGCCGATGTGGAGGGCTTCCGGCTGTTCGACGAGTGGCTCATTCCGGTCTGCCACCCCGACTACATGGGACAGGCGCAACCTGCGCTGTCGGACCTGAACCGTTGTGAATTGCTGCATCCCTCGCCTGATCGGCGCGACTGGCGGCGCTGGTTGGCGCGCATGGATGCCCTCGATGTCAGCATCGACCAGGGCCAGGTGTTCGACACGCTCGATCAAGGTATCTCTGCCGCTCAGCAGGGCCTGGGCATCTCCGTGGTCGATCTGGTGTTGGCCAGTGCCGACCTGGCAGCCGGACGCCTGGTCACGCCGTTCAAGCAGGCCGTGGCAACTGGGGATGGCTACTACATGACCTGGCTGAAAAACAGCCCCAAGGCCCGTCAGATGCAAAAATTGCGAGATTTTCTCCTCGGTCAGGTGCCTCCCTTGGTGCTCAAGGACATCAACTACCTGTACAGCTGAGCCCGCTGTACCGCACACGGCAAGCGCAGCCACGTCACCGACGGTGGGCGCTGTGGATTTGGATGCCGGAGCATCTTGTCGTCTCACAGGCCAGGCCCGGTGCGCCGGGGGCAACCCGTTACACTTGTCATTATCAACGAATGCAGAGGGCGCGGCAGTGGATTTGCAGCAGGGCTTCGTCCTGACCCGGCATTGGTACGACACGCAGGCAGGCACGTGCGTGGAGCTGTGGCTGGCCACCGATCAGGGCCCTCGACAAGTGAGACTGGCGCCCCAGATCAACGTGGCGTTCGTCCCTCAGGCGCAACAAGCGCACGCGCAGCTGCTGCTGGCCGACGAGCCGGATGCAGAGCTGCGCCCGCTTGGGTTGAAGACGTTCGATCAACGCCCAGTGGTAGGGCTGTACTGCCCGCACTACCGGCAGCTGTTGCAGCTGGAACAGCGGCTGCGTACCGCAGGTATCGACGTCTACGAGGCCGATGTCAGGCCACCGGAGCGCTACCTGATGGAGCGCTTCATTACAGCCCCTGTGCAGTTCGCTGGACGCCTGGACGAGCAGGGCGTGCTCTGCGATGCCCAGCTCAAGCCGCACGGCAGCTACCGTCCCTCGCTGCGCCTGGTGTCGCTGGACATCGAAACCACCGAGCGGGGAGAGTTGTACAGCATTGCCCTGGAAGGCTGCGGGCAGCGCCAGGTGTACATGCTTGGCCCAGCCAACGGCGACGCCCGTGAGGTTGACTTCGACCTGCACTACTGCGCCGATCGCAGTGCGTTGCTGCACTGCCTGAACCACTGGATAGCGCGCCACGACCCGGACGCGATCATCGGCTGGAACGTGGTGCAATTCGATCTGCGCCTGCTGCATGAACACGGCAAGAAGCTGCAAGTGGCCATGGACCTGGGCAGGGGCGGGGCGCCCATGACCCTGCGCGCCTCTGGTAGCGGTGGCCATGTCTTCATCGATGTGCCCGGCAGATTGGTGATCGACGGCGTAGAAGCGCTGCGCTCGGCAACGTGGAGTTTTCCATCGTTCAGCCTTGAGAATGTCGCGCAAACCCTCTTGGGTGACGGCAAGGCCATCAGCACTCCTTACCAGCGCATGGATGAAATCAATCGCATGTTCGCCGAGGACAAGCCTGCGCTGGCCCGTTACAACCTCAAAGACTGTGAACTGGTCACACGCATCTTTGCCCACACCCGGTTGCTGGAATTTCTGCTTGAGCGTGCTTCGGTCACGGGCCTGGCGGCAGACCGCAGCGGTGGATCGGTGGCCGCCTTCTGCCACTTGTACATGCCGCACATGCACCGTCAGGGCTACGTCGCGCCCAACCTGGGCAGCCGCCCCGAGGAAGCCAGCCCCGGCGGGTTCGTCATGGATTCACGACCTGGGCTATACGATTCGGTGCTGGTGCTGGACTACAAGAGCTTGTACCCCTCGATCATCCGCACATTTCTGATTGACCCTGTCGGCCTCGCCGAAGGGCTGCAACAGCCAGATGACGCGCGTTCGGTCGAGGGCTTCAGAGGGGCGCGTTTCTCCCGCACACGTCACTGTCTACCGGCGATCGTCGAACGTGTGTGGTGCGCCAGGGAACAAGCCAGGCAGGATTGCAATGCGCCATTGTCCCAGGCGCTGAAGATCATCATGAATGCCTTCTACGGTGTATTAGGCTCAAGCGGCTGCCGATTTTTCGACGCGCGTCTGGCCTCCTCGATCACGTTGCGCGGGCACCAGATCATGCGCCAGACCCGCGCGCTGGTCGAAGCCCGCGGGTATGACGTGATCTACGGCGATACGGACTCGACGTTCGTCTGGCTCAAGACCGGCCACGATGAAGCGGCGGCTGCGCAGATTGGCAATGCACTGGTGAGCGAGGTAAATCGGTGGTGGCGCGAGCACCTGCGCCAGACGCTTGGCCTGGAGAGCGCGCTTGAGCTGCAGTTCGAAACCCATTACCGACGTTTTCTCATGCCCACCATACGCGGCACCGAGGAGGGCAGCAAAAAGCGCTATGCCGGCCTCGTCCAGCGGGCCGATGGCACCGAAGACATGGTCTACAAAGGGCTGGAATCGGTACGCACCGATTGGTCGCCGCTGGCCAGAACCTTCCAGCAGCAGCTCTACCGGCGAATTTTTCGCGGTGAGCCTTATCGCGAATACGTACGCGAGTACGTCAGTCAGATGCTTGGCGGGAAGCACGACGCTTCGCTTGTGTACCGCAAACGCCTGCGCCGCCCGCTCGCTGAGTATCAGCGCAACGTGCCACCGCACGTACGGGCCGCCCGGCTTGCCGATGACTACAACCGGCAACTGGGTCGCTCACTCCAGTACCAGCGGGGGGGCTGGATCAGCTACCTCATGACCACCGCCGGGCCCCAGCCGCTGGAGAACCGTCGTGCCCCCATCGACTATGACCATTATCTGTCGCGCCAGCTGCAGCCGGTCGCCGATGCGATTCTTCCCTTTGTCGGTGACAGCTTTTCTGCGTTGATCGATGACCAGATGCTGCTGTTTTGATCCTGAGGTAGTACCCCGTCGCCACGGGTTCGTTCGTAGGTCTCGCTAACCTCCCGTGCACAATCATTTCACGGGAGTAACTGATGGATACCGCACTCACTGATCTTCAACTGGCAGAGCAGGCCGGCCAGGACGGGCTGATCGCTGCTCGCTTGCCGGGCTGGCTCAAAAAGCTCGACAAGGCATTCGTCACCCAGGCAGGCCAAGCCCTCAACAGCAGCCTGACCTGCCGGCACCGTCTGGCGGCGCGGTGGGGATCGATCAAAGGCATCGACGCATTCGCCAAGCCCCTGCTGGAGAAGGCCTTGAGCGCTCGCTTCGGTATCACCCAGGGCGTGGACCAGTTGTGGTTTCGCAATGCTTACGAGGTGCCGCTGGCCACGTACTTCCCTGTACGGGTGCCCTTGACCAAGCGCGAGTACTACCTGATACCGCTGCTCGAAGCCGTATTGCGAAATTTTACCGCTCAAGAGATGCAGCCACAGATCTTGCCGCCCATGGCCGGCGTATATGACGCGGCAGGTAACGCGGTGCCGGGACTTAGTGCCGCTCGGTTTGCCCAATTGGTCCGGGAATTGGATCTAGGGGCGCTCTATCAACAGCACTTGGCCGCCCATCTGACGTCGGCCTCCATGCAAGCGCTACTGGGCGAGCTGAACCGGCACGAAATGTTGCTTGATGCATTCAAGGCTGACGCCCAGGGTGTATTTGCCCCCGGCGAACTCAAACTGCTGGTCGACTTGTGGCAAAGCGGCAGGCTTGGACACCTGCACGGCGATCGGGTGATTCCCAAGCGTCTGCAGATCCTGGACTGTCCATTGCAGCAGATTCTGGTGCTGGATGTGCGGGACGAATCGTTGGCACCTTTCTACACCTCGAGCAAGCGCGTGCTGGTGTATGTCCCGGGTGACCCGTTTGGAGCCTGGAGCGCTGCCGATAATCTGGAGCGCTTTGAACGCACCGTGCTGAACAAACGCTTGCGCCAGCCTGCCTATCAGCAGTTTTTTGCGCGTTTCATCCGACGTCGTGATAGCCAACGCTTCTTCAGCCAGATCGCAACGGCGTTCTATGAGGACATGCCGGTCTGGGCCACGGCTGACCTGTACCCGATAGCTAGCGCCTTGTCGGAGCCTGTGTTCGAAACCCTCGCCAGCGCTCGCGTCGCACACGTAATGGACGATGCCGCGACGCTGGCGCCTCCGGTCAACGCCCTGGATCGGGCGATGGAGCAAGCGCATGAGCAACGCCTGGCAGCCGAAGGCTGGACGCTGCTGGGATTGGCCAGCTTCTGGCTACCTGGGTTGGGCTTGGTACTGCTTGCCGTGACTGCCTGGGAGTTGCTGAAGGAGGTGTTCCATGGGGTGGACGCCTGGCATGAAGGCGAGACGGAGCAGGCCATGAATCATATGACCCATGTGGCCGCTGAAGTCACGCTGATTGGCGCTACCGCAGGGGCAGGTTATGGCTTGGCCAAGGCGTGGAAACGCTCGACCTGGGTTGATGGCCTGGTCCAGTCCGATGTGCAGGATGACGGCGCGCAGCTGTGGTCTGAGGACTTGTCGCCATTTCGAAGCGCCTCTCCACCTGCTCAAGCGTTGACGGATCACGAGGGAATCAGCCGCCAAGGCACTGATGCATGGATCCGCATGGATGGCCACACTTACCCGGTGCAGCAACGCGCGACCGACGATCAGTGGCAACTGGTGCCGCGCGACGGTGTGGGTCCTCTTTTACAGCACAACGGTGCAGGTGCGTGGCGGCTGTGGAGTGAATCCCCCCTGGATTGGTCGAACAGCCATTACCTGTTCAGGCGCCTGGGCGGGCCGATGGCCGAACTCGATGACACGCGCATCGAGCAGGTCATGGCCATTCACGCGCTCGACGACGACCAGCTACGCGGTTTGCATATTCGCGGCGCCGACCCCTTGCCAGCGCTGATCGACACCAGCAGCCGTGCGCATCTTGCTCAGCGTGTCGACAACCTGCTGGTGCAGTTGCGCACTGGCGTTGTAACCGAGGATCAGAGCCTGCTGGCGCAGGTTGTCCAGCTGACCGGTGGCGAAGGGCTGTCCAATGTGGATCTAGCGGCGCAGCTCGATGGACAACGGTACGAAGTCATGCAGCACCTGTTGGATCAGCAAACGCCTCCTTCGAGCCAGGAAATTCAAGCCTTACAGTGCGTATTTCCACGCTTGTACTCCGCTGCGGCACAGACGCTGCTGGCCAATGCGAGCAGCGTCGACCTGCAACGTCTGCGTCAGACTGGCCGTGTACCCTTGCAACTGGCCGAAGCTGCCCGTGAGCGCAGCTCGTACATTCGGGTGCAACGCGCCCTCGAGAGCCTGTTTTTGCGGACGTCGCAGGATACGGATTTGGCCAAGCTGGTCCTGGGGTTGCTCGCTTATCGAGCTGGCGGCATCGGTAATGTACGTTGGCGCCTGTTAAGTGCGCAGTCCAACGGCATGCAACTGGCCAGTGTTGGAGAAGGAGATGCCGAGCTACAGCTGGTCCATGAAACCCGAGGCTTCAGCCTGCACAACGCCTTGGCGCAGGAAATCTGTCCTCCTGGCGACCTGTTCGACGCCATCGTGAGTGCCTATGATCAGGCGCAGCTGACGTCCATGGGGCTGCATGCGCCTTTCGCCCAATGCTTGCGCCAGGAGGTCGCTGCGCTTGCCCAGGTTCACCGGGCAGCGTTGCCGGATCTCTTGGGCATCACGACTCGCCGCCGCTGGCAATTGCCCACCCGCTTGGCCGACGGTCGCGTGGGGTACCTGCTCAGTGGACGTGGAGGGCGCAGGCCGAACCCCTACCTGCGAAGGCTGAGGTTTCTGTACCCCACTTATACCGATACTCAGCTTGACGCGTGGCTGGATGATGCGCGATCGGCCGCAGGGGGGATCGAAGCGCGGTTGCGACGCCTGGAGGATCAGTACCAGCTGCTCAGCGCGCAGTTGCGCACATGGGCCAGGCAAGGATCCAGCCATGCCGAACGACAACGCCGCCGATCGCTTGGACGAGCCTTGCGCAATTGCTGGCAGCACGTCCTGGATGAGGGCATGCACGGCGACAGCCTTATCCAAGCCTATCGGTGGGACATGATTGGCATTCATACCGAAAGCCTACCGGAGCTGCCGTCCCAGGTAGGGTTCGACCATGTGTATTCACTGGCACTGCGCGACGCCAGCATCCGCCATCTGCCTGAAAGCTTCCTGGGTGCATTCACCAGTGTTCGGTCGCTCGAGCTTCCCGATAACCACCTCTTGCGAATTCCTCAGGCGCTCTTGCAGCTGGAACATCTGTGGACGCTGAACATGGCGCACAACCAGATCGTGCTTGATGCGGGGCAGGCCACCATTCTGGCCAGCTGCAGCAACTTGCGTTACCTGGACCTCTCACGCAACCCGTTGGGCAGGCCGTTTTCGGTGGGCGGGCTGACACACCTGCACGAGTTGCGTATAGCGGGCGCCGGCCTGCGCAGCTTGCCTTACCAACTGCTCGAGAGTACATCCCTGCGGGTGGTCGACTTGCGCGACAATCTGCTCACGGCGTTGCCTGATGACTTCTATGAATCGCGCCTGTGGGTGGAGGGTGAAGTCCACCTGGGCGGCAATCCGCTGTCGGCTGCTGAGCGCGAACGGCTGGCGCAAGCGTTGCTCACAGCCGCTACCCGCGCACGTGACCGAGCGATGGCACTGGTGCGGTTGCGCTGGATGGATGCGATCGGCCTGGCCCAGCGCACCGAACTGGGCGACTGCTGGGAGCACCTGCAGGCCATGGACGACGCCGGCGAGTTCTTCGGTCTGCTCGAACGCCTCATGGAAACAGCCGACTTTCAACACCGCACCGGCGCGCGCTATCTCGCCGGCCGAGTACTGACCCTGTTAAGAGCCATGCGTGATTCGAGCGACCTAAGGGTGGCGATGTTCAGCGACGCCGAGCAACTGACCTGTCAGGACAGCGTGGCATTGCGTTTCAGCGATCTGGAAGTGCGTCTGCGGCTCTGGCAGGCCGAAGCCCAAGCGCAACAAGGTGAGCAAGAGCAGGCTCTGTTGCACCTGGGGCGGCAGCTATGGCGTTTGGATGAGGTCGAGCGTGTGGCCATGGATGATGTGCGCTGGCGCCAGGCCGATGGTGCCGATCCTGACGAGATCGAGGTGGTGCTGGCTTACCGCTTGGCGCTACGCCAGCGCCTTGACCTGCCCATTTTCACCAGCGGCATGTCATTCAGGGCGGTAGCCGGGGTTACCGAAGCGCATATGGAACGGGCAGCCAGGCGCGTGCTGCAGGCAGAAACCAGCGAGCAATTGGCCAACTCTCTGTTGGACCGGGAGTTCTGGTGCAGGCACGTAAGCAACGTGCATGCGCAGCGTTTTGAGGAGATGAACGCCCCTTTTCATGCACGGCTGGAGGCTGTGCAAGAGGCTACAGATCTGAGCGAACAGCAGATGTTGCAGCAGACAGAAGAAATATCACAGCAACGCCAGGCAGGCGAACGGGCTCTTCTGCTGGCCATCACGCGTCAGGCGCTGGACAGCGCGGCCGAGCCCATCTCACCCTAGATGAAGAAGGCCGTCGCACCAGCGCAGGGTAAGCGTGTTGAGCTATGCTCATAGGCATGCGCCGGCCATCCAAGGCGCCACCTGGCAGGCTGGACACCTCCAGTTACTTTTGAGTTGCGCCCTGTCAGGTGGGTTGGTTTAGGCTCCTGCGTCGGACCTTTCTCCAAGGTCTGTAGTCTTTGTTTTATCGAGAGAAAAAGGAGATGCGCATGCTCGTCCGGTCACTGACCCTCGCCGCCCTGCTCGCCGCCGTGAGCCCGACTTTTGCGGCTGACAGTAATGGGCCACTGGCCCAGGAGTTGGGCAAGGCAAGGCCATTGGTCATCATCGCACCCAGCAGTGCCGACCCCACCCTCAGGGCCGTGACCAAGGCCATGGAGGATCCGGCTACGCAGGCCGCCTTCAAGGAACGTAACGTGGTGCTGTACAGCGTCGCCCAGATGATGGGCAAACAGGGCGACAAGAACCTCGAGCAGCAGACCACCATGGCACTGATCCGCGAGCTCAAGCTCGGTGCCAGCAAAGGCACCAAGGTCATCCTCGTTGGCAAGGACGGTGAGCGGCACATGCTCAAGGACGATGACACAGGGGAGGTCCTCGACCCCCAGGCCATCATCAAAGCGGTGGACGACCTACCTGCGAGTGAAAAAGCGATCAAGGCATCCGAGCCGGTCGCGGCCGCGGCGCAGGAAAAGACCAAGGATGCAAAACCGGCCAAGCCCTCCAAGCCCAGTGCACCGCCCAAGCCCCTGGAAGATTGAGCGTTTTATCGAGCAAGCGCCTGCGAGGGTCGGGCGCCATGCAGGGCTGCCGGTGCAGCCCTCACGGGTCAGGCGGTGGGTTGACCTGCGCTCCCAGTCGCAACGAGGGTAGGGTCATCGTGCAGCGATATCCGCGAAGTTTCCGGCAATGCCAGCCCGCCCACTAACGCTATCAAGGCAATGACGACCAGGTAGAAAGCTGGCGCCAGACTGCTGCCTGTCTGCCCGATCAGCCAGGTCGCGACCAGTGGGGCGGTACCGCCGAACAGGGTGTAGGCCACGTTGTAGGTGATGGCCGATGCGGTATAGCGGGTACGTGTAGGGAAGCTTTCCGATAGCAGGGCCGCTGTTACCACGCCGCTCGACAACGCTCCCACCGCCAGCAGCACCACACCTAGCAGGGCGCCGAGCATCGACCCCGAGCTGGCCAGCCAGTAGGCCGGGAACACGCACAGCATCACCCACAAGCAGGTAAAGCCAATGGTTTTGCGCCGCCCGATGCGATCCGACACAGCGCCGGCAACCGGGCAACCAGCGGCGGCGAACAGCAGTGCAACAGTGGTCACCAGCAATGACTGGGCGCGAGTCAGGTTGCCCACCAATTGCAGGTAGGTGGCAAAGTAGGTGGTGAACATATAGAACGACAGTGCGGTGAGGGAAATGAACGCGCCCAGGTTGCGTATCGCGCGTCCATGGTGGCGCAGGGTTTGCTTGAGGGGCGAATGCTCATGTTCCTTGCCTTGCGCCAGTGCTTCACGGAAGGCTGGCGTTTCTTCCATGCGCCAGCGCAGGTACAAACCCACCAGGCCCAAGGGTGCGGCAATCAGAAACGGTACACGCCAACCCCAGGCGGCCATGGCCTCTGTGCTCAGGCTCGCTTCCAGACTGTAGGCAATCACGGCAGCGCAGGCAAAGGCCGAGAACGTCGAGACCGGCACGAAGCTGCCATAGAACGCGCGCTTGTCGTTTGGTGCATGCTCCATCAGGTAAGCACATGCCCCCGCATATTCACCTCCGGCCGAGAAACCCTGCAGGCAGCGTGCGAGCGTCAACAGCACGGGGGCTGCCAACCCGATGCTGGCATACGTTGGAAGCAGGCCGATAAGGGTGGTGGAGCCTGCCATCAGCAAGATTGTCAGCGACAGGATGCGCTTGCGTCCCAGACGGTCTCCCAGCGCGCCGAACACGATGCCACCCAGTGGGCGCAGGGCGAATGCCACGGCGAACACGGCGAAGGTCTTGAGCAAGGCGACGCTCGGGTCACCACTGGCGAAGAATTGGCTGGCGATGAGGGTTGCAAGAAAGCCGTAGACGGCGAAATCGAACCATTCGACAAAGTTGCCGATGGCCGAAGCGGCGATCACCCTGCGCAGGGTGGCAGGGGATACCTCGTGAGGTGCGGACATGCGGGTGCTCTCCGATTTTCCATTGGCAGCCATGACGAGCGTGGTGCGGTCGAGCCGCGCCATCAGTTGTTGTGGTTGTCAGTAGAGCGGCCCCGCTTATGGGTTGCTTTGTCGAGGACGACCTTCGGATGCCAGAAACGACCGCGGCGATGGGGGGCTAGGCCACGACAACGCGATTGCGCCCACCCTGCTTGGCCAGATACAGCGCTCTGTCAGCCGCGGCCAACGTGCCGGCCACCTCGTCTGTACCTTCCCACTGCGCCACCCCAAGCGATACGGTCAGGGCGCCCACCGGAGCTATCGGGGTGTCCTCGATGATCGCGCGCAGGCGCTCAGCCACACTGGTTGCCACAGCCAGGTCTGCGCCAGGCAAGAGCATCAGAAACTCCTCGCCGCCAGTACGGCAAAGCAAGTCGCCTTCCCGGCAACAGCGGCGCATCGAGTGGGCCAGTTGTCTCAGCACGGCATCGCCTGTGTCGTGCCCGTGGCTGTCGTTGATCCGTTTGAAATGATCCACGTCCATGACGATGGCTGAAAAACGCCGGCCTTCAGCCTCCAACAACGACAGGCTGAATTCCAGCCCGCGGCGATTGACCAGCCCTGTCAGGGGGTCGGTCTGGGCTTCGCGGTTCAGCCGGCCAATGCGTTCGTGTAGCAAATTCAGGCCGAACAACAACGCTCGCTTGAGCTCAGCTGCCTCGAAATACCACGCACGCACCCGGTGCAAATCTTCGGCCGTGTTGGCGCTGTCCATCCTCCTTGCACTGGCGGCGAGCTGCCAGAGCGGCCGAGCGATGACCAATGCCAGCCACCAGAGCAACAGGCTGCCGACCAGCGCCAGTGGCACCGACGTACCTATCACGTTGAGGACCAGGTTATTGAGCGGCGCTACGGTGCGTGACAGTGGCTGCTGGGCGACCACGCCCCAGCGGGCACTGGGCACGGTGGCGAAGCCTGCTAGCATCTCGACGTTCTGGCTGTTGGTGAGCGCCAGGGTGCCGCTGGGCAGCGTTGGCAACTGGTCGATCAAGGCATTGCCCTGCACGACGGTACCGACACGCTGGTTATCAGGGTGGTAGAGCAGCCGTCGTTGGTGGTCGACTACATAGAGGTATGAGCCGTCCTTGTAGAAATGCTCGCCCAGCAAACTGTTGAGGATGTTGCGTTCGCGCAGGTAGAGCGTGCCCCCTACGTAGCCCAGGTAACGGCCTTGCTCGTCGATGATCGGCTGCGAAAGGGTGACCACCAGGTTGTTGGCGGCAGAGACGTACGGGGTCGAGACCAGCGCACGCCGCAGGTGCAGCGCTTCGTCGACCCCCGGGGAGTGCATGCGCCCGCCCACCAGGTGCCGCAGCGGCGCAGGGGAGACCGACAGCAACGTGCCGTCGGCATCGATCACGAAGGTGGAATTGAACGCCATGCTCTGCGCCAGCACGCGGTCTGTTTCAGCCTGCAAGGCCACGGCGTCACTCAGTTGCCGGCCTTGCACACCTGCGCTGAACTGTAATTGCTGCAAGGCGTTCCCGATGAAGGTTTCGGTGATGCTGGCCAGCTTGGTGGCGTACACCCGGTTCGCTTCCAGCGCGTGATCGATCAGCAACTGGCGCTGGACACGGTAGCTGGCAAAATAGCTGGCGCACAGCATCACCAGCGCAGTGAGTGCACAGAGCACCAGAATGAGCCTGCGCAGGTCCAGTCGCAATCCATGCTTGGTGTTTGGCAATCCTGACCTCGAAATCATCAGATACGGAGAATGGCAAGCAATCCTCGATAGCCGTCGCATAGAGCGATTGACGCTCAGGGAGCGGGTTTTTCCAGAGCCTGGAGTTCTGCCTCCACGTCCTGCATACGCTGTTCAGCCACCGCCTGTACCTTGGCATCTGCGGCGGTTTGCTGCATCAGTGCCGTGAGTTTTTCGCTCAACCGTTTGCCTTCAGGGGTTTTTTCCAAAGCGTGGGCCTTGGCGGGGTCCTGCAAGGCGCCGACGATACTGGCGAATTCGCTATCGGTGAAGTTCTGTTCGCTGTAGAGGCGGAACAGGTCCTGGCGCTGGTCGTCAACCGTTAGGTGCCGGCGCAGCACCTGTTCGATGCTGGCTTGGCTCACGTCCGGGTGCTTGCCCGCAAGGAGCACGGCCATGCGCTGAATGTTATGGTCATAAGCCTCCTGCAAAGGCAGCTGGGCTACGATCTGTTCTTCACGCGAGGGTTTCTGGTCGCACGCCGTGACCGCGGCGATGAGCGCAAACATGAGCAGCAACTTCGAAGGGCGAGGCATGGCTTGGCCTGAATGGGCTGTGGAGTAGGGCAATTATACGGGTGCGCACGCGTCCTGGACGAGCGTTGCATTTGCCTTGCCGGGCTGGCTGCGGTAGAACCAGGCCCTTTCACTGCAACGGTTGCCCCATGCCTGAACTGATCCTGCGCCCCGTGACCCCAGAAACCCGTGAGGAGGTCGTGGCCTTTGTCGAGGCCGCGCGGCGGGACTTGTTCCCGATGCTTGCCAGCGCGCCTAAACCTGCGGACCTTGAACATTTTGATGATGTCTATCTGCAAGGCGCCGGCGCTCATCGAAGCACGGGCAGGCGCAGACCTGGTGGGCGTAATCGGCTACCTGCCCTATGACCATCGCTTTGCGCAGTTCGACTACGGTGACCAGCGTGTGGTCGAGGTCGTGCGTCTGTTCGTGTTGCCTGCCTATCGCCGGCACGGCGTTGCGGCGCGCTTGTTCGGGGCCTTGCAAGCGCAAGCGGCAAGCGAAGAAATCGACCGTTTTTACTTGCACACCCATCCGTTTCTGCCGGGGGCCGTCAGCTTCTGGGAGCGACAGGGCTTCACCCTGCTGCAGGTCGAGGACGACCCGGTCTGGCAGACAACCCACATGGACCTGCGGCTGCGTTAAGCGCTCGGACATGTCCTACATTGACGTGGGCGTGATGGACCACGCGTTCATTTTCTTACAAGGCAGGTGATGATTTGCTTCCTCGTGCACGGACTTTTCACAGCCGCAGAGGGAGAGCGACAATGCCGCACATGGCCCTGTACAAACTGAAACTGCTGGATGAATTCGAAGTTCGCACAGACGGTTGGTCGTTCGACGATTTCCAAAACCGCCTGATGGACATATGGCGTGGCGCCACCCGCCAGGATGCCGCCAGCATCATCAATGCCGCGCACCGAGAGGGCCGATGGCCCAGGACGGTCAGGCAGTACCTGCTCAGTCGCATCAAGGTGGCCGGTCACGTCGAACCGGAACTGGAAGCCACCTTCATCGAACTGTCGGGCTCACTCACCGGTCAGGAGCGGGCGCAATGGTGCCGCACGGCGACCGACACGGTTCACTGACCGCTGACATGGGCGCGCGGTGGCTTCGCTGCCGCCGCCCGTATTCAACACGCAAGGCCGTCAGCTTACCCGCCGTCCACAATGCGCCACGTGGCATGGAGGCACTCAAGCGCAGCGAAAACGCAGTACCTGAGCGCCGTCCAGCGGGTCGGTGAGCACGTGCGCGTGAACGCCGAAGGTGCTCAGCAAGCAAGCGGGCGTGAGCACATCCAGCGGTTTGCCCAGTGCGACCAGTCGCCCCTTGTTCAACACCGCCACACGGTCGCACGTCAATGCCTGATTGAGATCATGCAAGGCCACCAGCGTGGTGACCGGCAACCCCTGCACCTGCTGCAACAGGGCGAGTTGATGCTGGATGTCGAGGTGGTTGGTGGGCTCGTCCAGCAATAGCACTGCGGGGCGTTGCGCCAGCGCCCGGGCGATGTGAACGCGCTGGCGCTCGCCACCGGACAACGACCCCCACAGGCGGCTGCGCAAATGCAGTGCATCCACATCAGCCAGGGCGTGCTCGACGATGGCCTTGTCGTCGTCACCGAACGGCGCCAAGGCCGACAACCATGGGATGCGGCCCAACGCCACGGCGTCGAATACTCGAATGGCATCGAGCGTGTCAGCATGCTGCTCGACCAGTGCCAGTGCCCTTGCCACCGTTCTGCGAGGCAGGCGCGAGAGCGACTTGCCCAGAAGTTGCACGGTCCCCGTGGCGGGCTTGCGCAGGCCTGCCAGCACCTTGAGCAGCGACGACTTTCCCGAGCCGTTTGGCCCGACGATGGCCAGGGTCTCACCGGCTTGCACCGTCAGGTCGATCCCGTCGAGCACCGGGCGGCCACCCAGGTGCAGGCTGATGCCCTGGCAATCCAGTGGGCCGAGCTGGATGGGCGCCATGGCGGTCACGCGCGCCCCCTTCGGGCTACCAGGATAACGGCGAACACCGGTGCGCCGATCAGGGCCGTGACCACCCCTACGGGGATGACCTGTCCGGCGATCAACGTCCGTGACAGGATGTCCGCGGTGATCAGGAACAGTGCCCCGCCCAGGGCGCTGGCCGGTAGGAGCCGGTCATGACCGGGCCCGAGCAGCAGGCGCAGCGCATGGGGAATGACCAGGCCCACGAAACCGATCGCGCCTACGATGGAGACCATGACGGCGGTGACCAGGGCTGCACAGCTGATCAGTAACAGTTGAGTGCGCCGTACCGGCACGCCCAGGGATGCTGCCGAATCGGCGCCAAAGGTGAACGCATCCAGCGCACGCCGTTGCCACAGGCAAATCAGAAGGCCCAATAGGGCAACCGGCACGGTCAGCCAGACCGAAGGCCAGCGCACGCCACTGAGATTGCCCAGCAGCCAGAACAGGATGCCGCGGGCCTGTTCGGCCGTCGCCGACTTGGTGATCAGAAGCGCCGTTACAGCATTGAACAGCTGCGAGCCGGCCACCCCGGCAAGGATGACGTGAGCCCCCGTGCTGCCTGGGCTCGCGGCGCGCGCCAGCAGCAGCACCAGTGCAAAGGCTGCCAAGGCGCCGATGAAGGCCCCAGCAGACATGCTCAGGGTCATGCTGCCCACGCCCAACAGACCCACCAGCACCGCTCCTGTAGATGCGCCCGCCGACAGGCCCAGCAGATAGGGCTCGGCCAGCGGATTGCGCAGCAGCGCCTGGAGGATCACGCCGCAGGTGGCCAGCCCGGCGCCGCAAGCCGCCGCGACGAGGCTACGGGTCAGCCGGTAGTTCCACACAACACCAGCATCGATGGGGTCGAGCGGGTAGCCCGCTTGCCAGGCGTGGTTGGCCAGCACCTGGCCGACCAGGCGCAATGACAGAGGGTTTTCACCGAACGCAGTACCCGCCAGCAGCGCACCCCCCAGGGCTACCAATGCGGCGCAGGTCACCGTCAGGCGCTTGATCACGGGGCTGCAACGCCAGTGGAAAAGGCTGCCGCTAGCGTTTGCAAGCCGCGGAACAAACGAATGCCCGCCTGCATCGCCTCGGCATCGAGCACGATGATGCGCCCATGCTTGACGGCGTCCATGTGCTGGGTCACAGGGTCATTGCGCAAGAAGTCGAGTTTCTTCTGGTAGTCGTCGGCCGGAAAACGACGGCGGTCCATGCGTGCAATGATCAGCCAGGTTGGGTTGGCCTTGGCCAATGTCTCCCAGCTCACAGTTGGCCACTCCTCGGTGGAGCTCACCACGTTGCGCACGCCAAGGGCACGCAGCATGAAATCCGCAACGCCCTGGCGACCTGCCACGTATGGGTCGGTGGCCAGGTCAGCGCTGGAGAACCAGAACAGCGCCGAGGTGTTTGACAGGTCCACGCCTGCCAGCTGCGCCTGGGCATTGGTCAAACGGCCCTTGAGTTCGTCATTGAGGGCGGCGCCACGGGCCTGCACATCGAAGACGCTGGCCAATTCGCTGACACTCTTGTAAATGCTTTCGACCTGGAAGGCCTGCAGCCGCGTGCCGTCGGCGCCTACCAGGTTGTCCTTGCCTTCGCAATCCGACGGCAGCACATAGGTGGCAATGCCCAACTCATCGAATTGCTCGCGCGTACCCACCGCGCCCTGGTCCCCGACCATCCATTCGAACTGGGCCGTCACCAGTTGCGGGCGCTTGCCCACCACCGCTTCGAAGCTGGGCTCGTTGTCGGCAAGCCGAGGGACCTTGGCGTTTTGCGCCTGGTAATCGGGCAATACGTCATTGAACCACAGCGATGAACCGGCGAGCTGGGCACCCAAGCCCAACGCGTACAGCATTTCGGTGCCCGCCTGACCGATGGTCACCACGCGCTGGGGTGCCTGGGTGAACACCTGGGGTTTACCGCAGTTGTCGATCGTCAGCGGATACGCGGTGGGTGCACCCTGGGCCAGGCCGGCGATGCCAAGGCCAGCGAGCAGGGTGGCGAAACGGGGCAGCATGCAGGACGATCTCCTGTGGGGCAGTTCCCGATGGCTCGCGCAAGACGAACGCGGGATTCCCTATTGATGTGAGGGTGGAAACTGGCGGCACGCATGGTAGACCATCGCGCCGCCGGGTGAAACGCTTTTAGGGCCTGGTTGAGCCGCCTAGAAGTACTTCAGCCACGCCAGATCACGCCGGCGTGCCTTCAGCCGGGCGAACCAGCGTACAGGCGGGTAGAGCATCAGCGGTAGCAGGGCCGACGTGAGCCAAACTGCGGCAATGGTCTGGAAACCAAAGTAGGCCCCCTGGTTGGCCCCCCACACACCTAGTGCGCTCAGGTACAGGAGCTTGAGCACGTAAAGGTGCAGCAGATAGAAAAACATCGGGGCTGCGCCAAACATCGCCAGCACTCCGATCCAGCGCGGGTGCTCTGCGCGCTCGAATGCACGCAGCAGCAGCAACCCAACGCCCAGGGTTAACGTCAGGAACACCAGTGACGGCGGGTATTTGGTGATGTTGAAGAAACTCATCAGCGTCTGCGCCAGCGCTGGGTGAACACTCCAGTGCGCTTCGCCATAGGCGTTGATCGCGCGCAGCGCGACAAAGCCCAACAGTGCGCCGCACCCAGCGTGTAGCAGCCGCCGTTGACGCAGTGCCGGTGTGCACGCGCTGTGCAACCAGGGGCCGAGCCAGTAGCCAACGGCGATGACGCCGACCCAGGGCAGTACCGGGTAGGAGGTGCGCAAGCGCAGTGTGGAACTGACGTCGAGCCAGGTACGGTCGTGAGCGATGGCCCAGGGCACATGCCAGGGGGATGCGGCGTCGAAGTGCACACCGTCAAGCAGGTTGTGCCCGGCGATGAGGGTCAGCCCAACGGCGAGCAGGCCAGCCCGGGGCAGCCATATCAAGGCTGACAGCGCCATCATGCTGATACCGATGGCCCAGATCACTTGCAGGTAGATCACAGTCGGCGGCACCTGGAATGTCCAGGCGAAGTTCACCAGGGTGAATTCCAGCACCACCAGAAATAGCCCGCGCTTGAACAAAAACATCGAGACTTCGCCGCGACGCTGCCGTTTTTCGCCGTAAAGCCAGGCAGACAGGCCGGTGAGCAGCACAAAGACCGGCGCGCACAGGTGTGCGAGGGTGCGACTGACGAATAACGCAGGCTCGGTGGTTTCCACGGCCATCGGGTCACTGACCTGATACTGCATGAAAAACGTTTCGCGCACGTGGTCCAGCAGCATGATCAGCATGACGAAACCGCGAAGGGCGTCGATGCTCTGCAGGCGTTGGTGTGAGAGGGGAGGTGGCAAGGATGTAGGGGGCATGGACATCACGGTTAAAGACGACGGACGAAACGTTATCTTATAACCCTGGCGGTGAGCAAGACTGCCTGTTTCAAACCGTCAGAATCTGGCGTGTACTGGCTCCAGGGCACGGGCCTCAGACCCTGGAGCGCCGTGGCTGACTACCGACCCTTGCGACGCGATACACGCGCTTCGATGTTCTTGCGGCCAATGAGCAACGCAGGCTTTTCCGTGACTGGCTCATCGGCCAGCCATTTATACATGACAAGGCAATCCACCAACCCCAGGTGTGCATGGCGATAAGCCTTGGGCAAGCGGCCGACGGTTTCGAAGCCCAGCTTGTGCCACAAGGCCACCGCCACTTCATTGCTGGCGACCACCGAGTTGAATTGCAGCGCCAGAAAGCCTTCCTGACGAGCCAGCTTCTGCGAGTGCTCGCACATCAAGCGCGCCACCCCGCGGCCACGTGCCTGCTCGGTCACCATGTAGCCACAATTGCCCACGTGGCTGCCTGGCCCGCCGGCGTTGGCCTTGAGGTAGTAGGAGCCCAGGAGCTCGCCCTGCGCTTCGGCTACCAGTGTGTGCCGGGGCAGCTCGAGCCACATATGGCGGGCCTGCTCAAAGGTCATGTCGGGGTCAAGGGCGTAGGTTTCGCGCGCCTGGACCACGCCCTGCAGCGTGGGCCAGAAGCGCTCGAAATCTTCTGGCGTCATGGGGCGGAGATTGATCATGTGCAGCCTCAGATGTAGATGAACACCAACACCAGCGCCGCCACCACTGCCCATTTTTCGAGGTAGTAACGCGTGCGATTGCGCTTCTTCAGTGCTTTGCCGCGTTCGCGGATGCGGTAGATGCGGGTGAACAGGCGGTTGATGGCGCCGGTCTTGTCCCCTGCATCGTTGGGCGCCGCGGCGGCGGCCATGACGTTGCGGCTGAACCAGCGATTGAACGCCGTGGCCCAGCGATACTTGAGCGGGCGCTCCACATCGCAGAACAGAATGATGCGATTGTGCTCGGTGGTGTTGGCCGCGTAGTGGATGTAGGTTTCGTCGAACACAACGCCCTGGCCATCGCGCCACGAATATTTCTCGCCATCGACGTCAATGTAGCAGCCGTCGTCGTTTGGAGTATCCAGGCCCAAGTGATAGCGGTAGGAGCCAGCATAGGGGTCGCGGTGCCGAACCAGCTTGGCCCCAGGGGGCAGGGTGGCGAACATGGCGGCCTTGACGGTGCCAATGCCTTGGAGCAGTTGCGTGGTGCGCGGGCACAGGGTCATGGCCGACGGATGACTTTCGCCGTACCACTTCAGATAAAACCGCTTCCAGCCGGTCTTGAAGAACGAGTTGAAGCCCACGTCGTCGTAATTATCGGACTTCTTGATTTCGCCAACCTGGAGTAAGCGCTGGGCTTCTTCACGGATTTCCTGCCAGTGTTCCTGCAGCGGTTGTAGCTCAGGGAAGGCTTCGACCGGCAGGTAAGGTTTGGCCGGATGTTTCGAGAACAAGTAAAGGAAACTGTTGACCGGGGCCAGGAAACTGGAATGGTCACCCAGCTGGCGGGTCAGCTTGTGACGCACCCGGCCGCGCAGGTGAACGTAGGCGATCGAGAGGACGAATAGCAGAACGAGTGCAATTTTCATGGACGTTTACTTGTCGAAAAATGGCCATGCGCGATGGCATAAGCCCGCCAGCATAAACAATCGTCGCGGCAGTTTGTACCTATTGTTACGAAACTGTCCGGCCAGTTCGGTGTCGCGTTGCATCGTCCGCGACCCTGGTTTCACCTTCAGGAGGTCTTATGGTTCAGGACACTCGCTCCACGGCCAGCCCGTTCAAGCGGCTGTTTTTCGCCCTGCCAGTCAGTGATGCCCAGCGCCGCGATGTCTCCCAGTGGCGACGCAGCCTGGCGCTGCGCAGCGGCAAGCCGGTGCCGGCCGCCAATTTCCATATCACCCTGGCCTTCCTGGGCAATGTCGATGCGGCCCAGGTCCCATCGGTGTGCGCTGCCGTCGACCAATTGCTGCTGCCCGACAAGGCGCCAAGGCTGGTGCTCGATCGCTTGCAGGTGTGGCACAAGGCCGGTGCCCTGGTGCTTGAGGCGCAGCATACGCCTGCGCCCCTTCTTCAACTGGTCTATGGGCTGCAACAGGCGCTGCTGCCCTTGGGTATCGCCGTTGCAGACCGCACCTTTCGACCCCACTTGACGTTGTCCCGCGACTTTCACGGGCAGCCCCCTGAGGCCAGCACGCCGCCCGAGTTCTTTGTCAGCGCCCGGGAATGTGTACTTTACGAATCTCGAAAGGGCGCCTATCAGCCATTGGCACGCTGGGCATTGGGGGATGGGGGCGCATTCATTAGCCCACTGGGCTTACACCGGTAGGCTCTGATAGGGCAATTCTTCGCCGGGGCTGCGTTCGAACTGGCGTTTGTACTCGCGGCTGAACTGCGACGTGCTCTGGTAGCCCACCCGATGGGCGACCTGAGCCACGCCCATACCTTCGCCGATCAGCATCTGCTGTGCCTTGAGCAGCCTCAGGCGCTTGAGGTACTGCATGGGCGCCATGTCCGTGCAGCGCTTGAAATGCTCGTGGAAGGTGGAGACGCTCATGTTCGCTCGCCCAGCCAGAGCCTCGACGCTCAGTGGCTCGCTGTAGTGTTCGCGCAGGTGGGCCAAGGCGGCGCCGATGCGGGCGAAATGGCCCTGTTGCTCGACCAGCGCTCTGAGTACCCCGGCCTGCGGGCCACGCAGGGCGGCGTACAGCACTTCGCGCACCCGGGCCGGCCCCAGCACCTTGGCGTCCACAGGGTCTTGCAGGCACTCCAGCAACCGCTCGACCCGCTCACGCATGGGCGCGTCCAGGGCGGCCGAAGTCATCGACTGGGGCGTCTGAGCCTGCACCGGGCCATCGGTGGCAAGGCCGCTGCTCTGCACCAGTTCGCTCAGCGTGGCGCGGTCGATGGCCACTGCCACGCCCAGCAAGGGCACATCGGGCGTGGCGAAGGTTTCGCACATGAACGGTACCGACAGTGCCTGCACCAGGTAATGCCCCGCGCCGTACTCCAGCGTGCGGGGCCCCAGGCGGGCCAGCTTGCTGCCCTGGGCCAGGATCATCAGGCTCGGCTCGTAGATCTGTGGGCTGCTGGCGACGTAGTGGTCCCAGCTCAGCACTTGTACCTGGGGCAGGTGGGTGGGCACGAACCCTGGGCGAACCGCCAGACGGCGTATGAGTGCGCAAAGCGGGGCATTGGCGTCGACGTGACGGGTCAGTTGCATGGAGCACCGGGGCAGAGAATCGGACAGCATGGGTGGACGGATTATGCCCGCCGCGCGTTGGCTGCACCAGAAGCTTCGGAGAATCAGGCAAGGCTTCCGGAGAATCTGCGGTGGGCAATGTTCCTATCTGAGAACAAAATGCTTCACATGAACCGTTTCACTTAACCGCGAGGTCTCCATGTATACCGCTATCGGTTACGCCGCCCAAACCCCCACCAGCCCGTTGGCACCCATGACCTTCGAGCGCCGCAGCCCGCGCCCGGATGACGTGGCCATCGACATCCTGTATTGCGGGGTGTGCCACTCGGACATTCATCAGGCCCGCAACGAATGGGGCATTGCGGTCTACCCCTTGATGCCGGGCCACGAGATCGTCGGCCGCGTGACCGCGGTAGGCGCCCAGGTCACCGGCCACAAGGTCGGTGACCTGGTCGGTGTCGGCTGCATGGTGGATTCCTGCCGTCAGTGCGCAGCCTGTGCCAAGGACCTTGAGCAATACTGCCTCGAAGGCCCCACCATGACCTACGCCACGCCCGATCGGGTCGATGGCAGCAACACCATGGGTGGCTACTCCAGCAGCATCGTGGTGAGCGAGCATTTCGTGGTACGCATCCCCGAGGGCATGGACCTGCCCAGCGCCGCCCCTATCTTGTGCGCCGGTATCACCACCTATTCGCCGCTCAAGCACCACGGTGTAGGCCCAGGCCACAAAGTGGGTATCCTAGGCATGGGTGGCTTGGGCCACATGGGCATCAAGCTGGCCAAGGCGCTGGGTGCCGAAGTCACGCTGTTCACCCGTTCCGAGGCCAAGGCCGCTGAAGCGCGCCGCCAGGGGGCAGACCATGTGATCGTGTCCACCGACGCCGAGCAGATGAAAGCGGCCGCCGGTCGCTTCGATTTCCTGCTCGACACCATCCCGGTCCAACATGACCTCAATCCCTACCTGGAAACCCTGACGTTCGACGGCGTGCACATCCTCGTCGGGCTGATCGAACCGATCGAGCCTGCGCTGCATGCTGCCAACCTGGTCATGAAGCGCCGCGTGCTGGCCGGCTCGTTGATCGGCGGTATCGCCGAAACCCAGGAAGTGCTGGACTTCTGTGCCAAGCACGACATCCGTTGCGACATCGAGATGCTGGATATCCGGCACATCAACGAGGCCTATGAGCGCATGATCGCAGGCGATGTGAAGTACCGCTTCGTGATCGACATGGCGACCCTCAAGGCCTGATCGGCCGTCGGCCTGCACCGGGATCAAACGGTGCAGGCCCTGTTGCTGGCCTTACCAGGCCAGCGGCTTTTCCCCACCTTTCCAGAACAGCCAGCGGCGGACCTCGCCATGCGGGCCTGTACCGATCTGCCAATCAGGTCGGCCACTGTCGAGCGCGATCACCGAGATGAACCCCGCATGGCTTGCGGCAACGAGGGTTCGACCATCCTCGCTGATGTCCATTGCGCTGATGGTCGAACCTAGATAGTGCTGCCAGCGTTCGCCACCGTCTTCCCCAAAAGCCCGTAAATAACCATAGGCATCACCGACGATGTACTCGTCCTGGCGCGCCACGCCTGCGTAGACCCGTGCGCCTTCCTGCACCACCGGCGTGCGCGGGTCCTGGCTGTAGTAATCCGTATCCAGGCCCTCCAGGTCGCTCACCCTGACGGCCAGCGACGCACCGCTGTAGAAGTGACAGGCATTGAGCAGCAACTGGTCCCCGGTACGGTTGAACAGGGCGTAGTGCGGGTATTCGCTGGCCGGTCCGATACTGGCAACAGGCGTTAACTGACGGTCCAGCACCTGGTGCCGGTTGGCTTGCTCGCCTACCACGACCCACTGCCCGTCGGGCGATACAGCGCCATGGGCCATGCTCAGGCCCAGGATGATGTCATCGGGGTCCGTGCCCTCTGCCAGCGCTTGCTCTACCTGCTCCTGGCGCGGCAGCAGCCGGCTCGCGCCCTGCTCAGAGAGCACGAAAATGCCCTCGTCGCTGATCAGCAGCACCTGTTGCCCATCGGGGAAGGGTATCAATGCAGTCGCAATGGGGGGCAGGTCGAAAGGCTCGAACGGATAGCCTTTGGGCAACCCCTCCAAACCGGTAGGCCACGCCAGCCGCCGCACCTGTGGGCCGCCCCATCCATCGGTCACGCGCACCCCCTCGGCGTTGGCCAGGGCGAAGAAGCGTCGAGCCGGGCAACGGCCGAAATGCTCGACGCCGATGATGGGTGTCACGGTGTACCCATCGATACGCACCACCTGGCCTTTCTCGTGCGGCATGCCGATCCGTGCGAGCAGGCTCCCGTCATCGAGCAGCAGCAACGTGGCGATACCCTGACCATGGGTGTCGAGCAGGGGCAACAAGGGCGCATGGGCTGGCGGCCAAGCCTGGCGAAATGCCTGGCGCTGGTGCTCCTCGACGGTCGGCTGGTTGACTTTGCGCAAGGCGGCGCGCCAGGCGTCCAGCAAATGTTTGGTGGCAGGATGCCGGGGTTCTTCGAGCTGGTCCCAGCCGTGCGCGCTGCCTTGTGCGACATAGTCGTTGACCGCCTGGGCGTAGGTGATAACGGCCTGCTGCCATTGCTGCTGGGGATGCTGCTTGTCCATGAGTGGGTGGAACTCCTTGATGTGCGCCAGTATCCGAGATTGCGCATGGTACGCCTTCGGTACGGCGGTTGTGAGGCCCGAGCATCACGCGTACCATGCCTGCGTCCCCAATTTTAATAAGACACACGCTCATACCGCTCCTAGTCGGGGCCGGACGTGCGTGGTCTTGCCTTGCCTGTGGAGAACCGGTTTCACGCCATGAACGGACCCTTACCTGACCACTTGCCGCCCACAGTAGGCGGCGGCAGCTGGCTGAGCGTCATCGCTCTGGCGTTGGCTGCCTTCATCTTCAACACCACCGAGTTCGTGCCGGTGGCGTTGCTCAGCGACATTGGCCGCAGCTTCGACATGACCACCGCGCAAGTGGGGCTGATGCTGACCATCTATGCCTGGGTCGTGGCATTGGCGTCACTGCCGATGATGTTGATGACACGCAACATCGAGCGGCGGCGCCTGCTGTTGTTCGTGTTTCTGGTGTTCATCGTCAGCCATCTGCTGTCGTGGCTGTCGCAGAGTTTTGCGATGCTGCTGCTCAGCCGCATCGGCATAGCCTTGGCGCACGCCGTGTTCTGGGCCATTACTGCCTCGCTTGCGGTGCGCGTCGCGCCCCCTGGGCAGCAGGCCAAGGCGCTGGGCCTGTTGGCCACCGGCACGACGCTGGCGATGGTGCTTGGCATCCCCCTGGGGCGCGTGGTGGGCGAGGCGCTGGGGTGGCGCGTCACCTTCCTGAGCATCGCAGGGGTGGCGCTGGCGACCATGCTGTGCCTGATGAAGTCGCTGCCGTTGTTGCCGAGCCAGAACTCGGGATCGTTGCGCAGCCTGCCGGTACTGTTCAAGCGGCCTGCGCTGGTCATCACCTACCTGCTGGTGACGCTGGTGATCACGGCGCAGTTTACCGCCTACAGCTATATCGAGCCGTTCGCCCTGCATGTCGCGCAGATCAGCGGTGAGCGCACCACGTTGGTCTTGCTGTTGTTTGGCGGCGCTGGCGTGGTCGGCTCGTTCCTGTTCAGCCGCTACAGCGACCGTTTTCCCCAAGGTTTTCTGGTGGGCTCGATCGGCATGCTGGCAGTCTGCTTGCTGCTGCTCTTGCCATTGTCCGGCAGCTTCCATGCGTTCGCCGTGCTGAGCATGTGCTGGGGTGTGGCGATCTTGAGCTTCAGCCTGTCATTGCAGTCACGTACCTTGAAGCTGGCCTCCGACGCCACGGATGTGGCCATGGCGTTGTTTTCCGGCATCTACAACATCGGCATCGGCGGTGGTGCATTGCTGGGCAGTATCGTCAGCAGCTACCTGGGCGTGGCCAATATCGGCCTGGTCGGGGGCAGCGTGGCAGTGGTCGGCTTGTTGCTGGCAGTGGGCAGTACCCGCCGCTTTCGCGACGCGCTGACCCATTGAGTCTGGCTTTGCGGGCAACAAGGCTGCTCAGCTCAATACCGCAGCCCACGCTGAGAGCAAGAGCAGGCCGCCCAGGGCCTGGTTGAACACGCGCAGGCGGCGTGGCGTTTGCAGCCAGGCCGCACTGCCTGCGCCCAGCACCGCCCACAGCGTCATGCACGCCAGTGCGATCACCAGGAACACCAGTGCCAGTTGCCATACCGCCAGGCCTGGCGTGGCAAACACGCCGATTACGGCCACGGCCATCAGCCACACCTTGGGGTTGATCACCTGCAGCGTTGCCGCGTCCACTGCCGTGAACACCCGCGCCTGAACTGGCGCGCCGGTATCGCCGGTGCTGCGCAGCAGTTGCCAGGCCAGCCAGCTCAACCACAACACTGCGCTCCACATCATCAGATGCTGGGCTTGTGGGTAGCGCGTCAACCATTGACCCAGCCCCATGCCAACTAGCAACACAGTGGCCGCTGCGGCCAGGCATGCCGCCAGGATGGGCGCCAGCGTGCTGCGCAGCCCATGTCGCGCGCCTTGGGCAAGGATAAGCAGATTGGTCGGGCCTGGGCTGATGCTGGCAACCAGGGCAAATGCAATGAATGGCAGGAAAGAATGCGTCATGTGCTGGGGCTCCTTTGGTGTCAGCCCCAATGCTCGACATTTGCATCGCCTCAGTCTGGAAGGATTGAGCAGCGCTTGCGGTAGTGTGCCGGGGTGAGCTGATAGGCCCGTCGAAACCACCGGCCCAAGTGGCTCTGATCGGCAAAGCCCAAGGTGCCGGCTACGTCTGCAGGGCTGGCCCCGCTGGCAAGCAAACGCCGGGCCCTGGCCAGGCGCAGCTGGATGAGGTACGCGTGCGGGGCGAGGCCAAATGCCGCCTTGAAGGCTCTGGTCAAGCGATAGCGGTCGATGCCACAGGCAGTCGCCAGCTCTTGGAGGCCAACATCCCGTTCGAGGTTGTCATGCAGATAATCGCGGGCCCGTTGCGCTGTGAGCGGCAAACGCGGGTCCGGGTCGACTCGCTTGCGCCAGTGCAGGTGGCGTGTGAGGCAGGCAAGCAACGCGTCGGTGGCCGACTGCCTGACGATGAGCAGCTCGTGTGCATGCAAGGCATTGAAGGCAAACGCGGTGGCTTGGGCAAGTTGCAGGTCCTGGGCCAGCGTGTCGGCGAAACAGGGCAGGGCGTCACGCGGCGCGTGTTCGAATAGCAGGCGCAACTGCTGCTCCAGCCAGTCCGGCTCCAGGTAGAGCGTGGAATAGGTAAAACCTTCTTCAGTGGGCGCGAGCCCGTCGTGCAGGTCCCCAGGTTCAAGCATGAAAACTTGCCCTGGCACGCTACGGTGCCTGACCCGACGGCAATTGAATTGCTGGACCCCTTGCTCGGTGACGCCTACCAGAAAGCTCTCGTGCCAGTGGGGGTCGTAGGCATGACCGACGAAATGGGCGCGGATCGACTCGATGCCAGTCTCGGCGTCCTGCTTGAGGTCGATCCAGTTACTCATGGGGGCTCGCTGTGTGCATGCTGATGCTTAGGCTGTACAGGAAGCCTAGCGCTCCCGGCTACAGGTGTCTGGAAGATTTGTGCAACTGCCGAGCCTGGCTGCCGGCTGCAGTGCATCGAACCGCTGGCGCAGCCACTGGTGCAGTTGCGTGACGGCGGGGGTAAGCTGCTTGCGGTGCGGGCATACCAGCGTGACAGGCGTCGGCTCGCCCGGCCATTGAGGCAGCACGATTTCCAGCCTGCCGCAGGCGAGGTCATCACTGACATCCAGCCACGACTTGTAGACGATACCTTCGCCAAGTACCGCTAGGCGGCGAATCACATCGGCGTCATCACTGATCAGTGGCCCTTTCACGTGCACCGTGCGTTGGCCAAGTTGCCACTTGTCGTACACCCGACCGTGCTGCATGTACAACAAGCAGGCATGGGCATGCAGTGCCTCGGGCGTCTGCGGTCGGCCGTGGCGGGCCAGGTAATCGGGGGAGGCGACCAGGACGCGCTGGTTCCAGTCGGCCAGGGGGAGGGCGATGTAGTTGGCGTCCTGGTTCAGGCCGTAACGCACGGCAACGTCCACCGGATCACGGTTCAGGTCGGCAATCTGGTCGGACAGCATGAACCGCAGGTGCAAGGCCGGGTGCTCCCGGCGAAAGGCGCTGAGCCAGGGCAGCAGCATGTTGCGGCCCAGGTCCGAGGGTGCTGAAACCTGTAAGGTGCCGCGCAGGGCGGTGGCATTGCCGTGCAAATCTTCATGCCCGCGGCGCAGGCTTTCCAGCACGTTCACGGCAGTCGGCAGGTAGCGCTCGCCCTCGGCAGTCAGGCGCAGGCTGCGGGTAGTGCGAACGAACAGACGTACGTCCAGATCACGCTCCAGCCGCTTGATGGCGGCCGCCACCTGGCCGGGCAACAGGTTCGCTTCGATGGCAGCTGCGGTGAAGCTGCCCAGCACGCTGCTGCGCACGAACAGTTCGAGGTCGGCAAGACGCAACATTGTCACTCCAGGGGTGAAAGTGTTGCTCGATTGTGCCGGTTTTTATTTGTGGCAGGAAAGATACCATGGGCATTCCTTTTCTCTCGACGTCCGGAATTGCCCATGGATACCGTCTCGCTGGCCAAGCGCCGCTACACCACCAAAGCCTACGATGCATCGCGTCAAATTCCCCAAGCCACGGTCGATGCCTTGCTCGAGCAATTGCGTCACAGCCCATCTTCGGTGAATTCCCAGCCCTGGCATTTCGTCGTTGCCCAGAGCGAAGCTGCCAAAGCCCGCCTGACCATCAGTACCGACACCGACTACGCCTACAATTCGCCCAAGTTGCGCGATGCCTCCCATGTCATCGTTTTTTGCACGCGCACCGACATGACCCAGGCGCACCTGGAGGCCGTGCTCGCCCAGGAGGCACTCGACGGGCGTTTTCGCGATGAGCAGGCCAAGGCGGCGCAGGACAACAGCCGACGCCACTACGCCGACCTGCATCGTTACGAGCGCAAGGACCTGCAGCATTGGATGGAAAAGCAAACCTATCTTGCCCTGGGTACAGCCTTGCTGGGCGCCGCTGCCCTGGGCCTGGACGCTACCCCCATCGAAGGCTTCGATAGCCAGCGCCTGGATGCCGAGCTTGGCTTGCGCGAACAAGGCTTCACCAGCGTAGTGCTGCTGAGCCTGGGCTATCGCAGTGAAACCGACTTCAATGCCGGGTTAAGCAAATCGCGGCTCCCGGCATCCAAGGTATTCACCTTCCTGTAAAGGCATGCTCGGCTGGCGTGGTTCACCAGAGTGCAGCGCTGGCCGTGGTCAGTGCCGAGGCCAATACTGCAATGGCCTTGTCGACTTGCGCCTCGGTAGTGAACCTGCCAACGCTCAGGCGAATGCTGTTACGGGCACGGCGCTCGTCCAACCCCAGCGCCAGCAGGACGTGGGATGCCGCATTGTTCGCTGAATTGCAGGCCGAGGTGGTCGACAGCGCCAGTTGTGTGGCGAGCGCCGCGCTGTTGAACCTTGCCTGATCGATACACAGGTTCAGGGTGTGCGGCACGCGCTGGGTAGCGCAGCCGTTGAGCGTGATGCCGGGCAGTGCCAATAGGCCCTCGCGCAGGCGCTTGGCCAGCTGCGCCAAGCGCTGGTACTCGCCATCGCCTGGTTGGCCGGCCAGGGCAAACGCGCTGCCCATGCCCGCGATCTGATGCGTGGCCAGGGTACCGGAGCGCAAGCCTTGCTCATGACCACCCCCATGCAGTTGGGCACGCATGCCGGCGCGCGCGCGCGGGCCAACGAACAGCGCACCGATGCCCTTGGGGCCATACACCTTGTGGGCGGAAAAGGACATCAGGTCGACGGGCAGGCTAGCCAGGTCGATGGCGAGCTTGCCTACCGCCTGAGCTGCGTCCACGTGGAACACGGCGCCGTGCGCCCGCACCCGCTCGCCGATGGCAGCGATGTCGGTGACTGTGCCCAATTCATTGTTCACCGCCATCAGCGACACCAGGCGCGTATCGGCGCGCAGCGCGTCCTGAACCATGGCCGGATGGATCAGGCCTGATTGATCAGGTTGCAGTCGGGTCACCGCCCAGCCTTGGCGCTCCAGTTCGGCTGCGGTGTCCAGAACAGCTTTGTGCTCTAGCTGACTGGTAAGCAGATGCCCAGGCTGGCCCAGTCCCTGCGCGACGCCTTTGAGCGCCAGGTTGTTGGACTCGGTAGCCCCGGATGTCCATACCAGTGACGCCGGCGGCGCCCCCACGCGTTCGGCTACTTGCTCACGGGCCAGCTCGACTGCATCGCGCGCTGCCCTGCCATAGACATGCCCGCTTGAGGCCGGGTTACCGAAATGGGCATGCCGACCGAGGCATCCAAGCATGGTCTGGATCACTCGATCGTCGACCGGGGTAGTGGCAGCGTAATCGAAGTAGAGAGGGGCGTCAGACATAAGCAGGTCCATTGGCAAGAGAGCGAGGGTGCCTGAACAAGATTAACTGCGTCACGAAGAGACTTTTGCTCTAAATCAGGGCGTTTTAAGACCATTTTGCAAAAGCATTCTCCGGATCGGGCATAACGAAAAAAATATTCCCACCCTTGTCTCGACACTCAGACGGTCTCTTCTCATTGACCGTTGAGAGTCCGTTCCTCTTCGCTGACTACCCGCTCGCACAACTCGGTAATCTGCTCGCGCATCCAGCGGTTCGCTGGGTCCTGGTCAGTGCTTTCATGCCAGTACAGGTGCGTCTCCAACGCCGGCACCTCTACAGGCAAAGGCTTGTAGCACAACTGATGACGGCGGGCGAAACGCTCTGGCACGGTCATCACCATGTCAGTTTGCTGCAGTACTTGCGAGGCCATCAGGTAATGCTGTGAGCGCAGGGCCACCTTGCGCTGCACGCCCATCTTGCCCAGCGCAAGGTCCACGTAACCCAGCCCGTTGCGGCGGCTGGAAATGTGGATATGGGTCATGCCAAGGTACCCATCCAGGCTCAATGCCCTGTCGGCCAGCGGGTGACCTTGGCGCAGGGCGCAGACGTAGCGGTCCTGCATCAACTTGATGTGCCGCACTTGAGGGTCGGTGTTGAGGGGGGCGTCGATGGCGAAGTCCAGTCGTCCTGCGGCAAGCTCCTTGGTGGTCTCCCGGCGCTTGCACAGGAAACTCTCGATCAGCACCCCAGGTGCCAGGCGACGCAGGCGTTGGAACAGCGGCGGCAGGATCACGGCCTCGGTCAGGTCGGTCATGCTGATGCGAAACGTCTTGCTCGCTTGCAGGGGGTTGAACGTCCGGCTTTCCTGCACCGAGGTGCGTAGCAATGCCAGCGCGCTGCGGACCGAGCCGATGATGTTCTGCGCCATGGGTGTTGGCACCATGCCCTGGGCGGTCCGTACGAACAGCGGGTCGTTGAACGTTTCACGCAGCCTGGACAATGCATTGGACACGGCAGGCTGGGTGATGCCGACGATCTGCCCGGCACGGGTGAGGTTGGCTTCGGTGTAGATTGCATCGAAGACGATGAACAGGTTGAGATCGACCTTGCTGAGGTTCATGAGCGCCGCTCGTTTTTGGAATTATTGGCCGATCATATATCGGTTATGAATGTTAATACACGCCGAAAATAGACTAGGTGGATGACCCGTGCCTGCCCTAGGCTTGCTTCATGTCATTCGACCTTGAAGGAACCCGCCAATGGATTTCGCCTATTCACCCAAGGTGCAAGCGCTGCGCGAGCGCGTGACTGCGTTCATGGATACCTACGTCTATCCTGCCGAGTCCGTATTCGAACGCCAGGTTGCCGAAGGCGATCGTTGGCAGCCTACCGCCATCATGGAATCGTTGAAAATCAAGGCACGCGAGGAGGGCTTGTGGAACCTCTTTCTGCCTGAATCCGAATACGGCGCAGGGCTGACCAACCTGGAGTACGCCCCACTGGCCGAGATCATGGGCCGTTCATTGTTGGGCCCGGAGCCGTTCAACTGCTCGGCACCGGACACGGGAAACATGGAAGTGCTGGTGCGCTACGGTACGGCCGCGCAGAAGCAGCAGTGGCTGGAGCCTTTGTTGCGGGGTGAAATCCGCTCGGCATTCGCCATGACCGAGCCCGATGTGGCGTCTTCGGATGCCACAAATATGGCGGCTACAGCGGTGCGCGAAGGGGACCAGTGGGTCATCAACGGCCGCAAGTGGTGGACCTCCGGCGCATGTGACCCGCGGTGCAAGGTCCTGATCTTCATGGGCCTTTCCAACCCGAACGGCCCGCGGCACCAACAACACTCGATGGTTCTGGTGCCGATGGATACGCCCGGTGTGAGGGTGCTCAGACCTCTGCCGGTATTTGGCTACGACGACGCACCCCATGGCCATGCCGAGGTGGTGTTCGAAAACGTGCGGGTGCCGTTGGAGAACGTGCTGCTTGGCGAGGGCAGGGGGTTCGAGATCGCCCAAGGCCGACTGGGGCCTGGACGCATCCACCATTGCATGCGGTCCATCGGCATGGCCGAACGGGCCCTGGAGCTGATGTGCAAGCGCGCGGTTGCCCGAACTGCGTTCGGGCAGCCACTGGCGCGCCTGGGCGGGAATGTCGACAAGATTGCCGATTCGCGCATGGACATCGACATGGCACGCCTGCTCACGCTCAAAGCGGCCTACATGATGGACACCGTGGGCAACAAGGTAGCCCGCAGCGAGATCGCCCAGATCAAGGTGGTAGCACCGAATGTTGCGCTGCGCGTAATCGATCGGGCGATCCAGTTGCACGGTGGTGCGGGGGTGAGCGCTGATTTTCCGTTGGCCTACATGTACGCCATGCAGCGCACCCTGCGCCTGGCCGACGGGCCCGATGAAGTGCACCGGGCAGCGATCGGCAAGTACGAGATCGGCAAGTATCTGCCTGCATCAGGCTCAGCGGCCCAACGCTGATTGCTGGGGTCAAGCCGCCAGGCTCAGCGGGCCGAGCGGCTGTTGGTATCGGCAGGCGTAGGGGTGGCAGGTTTGTGCAAATGCGCGCCAGTAGGGTCATCCAACTGAATGATGACGCCTTTCTGCCAACTGTCGGCGCCGGTATCGGGCGTAGGAATGTCGATATCAGCGCGCTGCTTGCGCGTCTGGGCGGTATCAATGCCCAGGCGACGGTTGCGCTGCTCGACCATCGCCGAGTCTGCCTGACCGTCCGCAGTGAAGCCCATCATCAGTTGCGGCACGCCCATCGGCAGTGACTTGTCCTGGTCGGTATGCCAGGTATGCCACGTCTTGCCGTAGGTGGTGGCCAGGCGTTTCATCAAGGCATGTTCGGCAGGCGCAGGGATACCGGGCGCCACCAACTGGCCAGAGGACACTTCAAACCCGTGGCTGTGCCACAGCGCTTTTTCCTTGGCGGGTAACCGGGCGAACAACTTCTGGTCGATGATGTACTCCACGCCCATGATCTTGGCCGTGGCCGTGCTGCCATCGTAGATCACGCACTGAATGACGTCTTCGTTGAGGATCGCACAGTAATGATGCGCTTCCATTTGAATATCCGGATGGCCGTTATAGAAGTGAAAACCATCCAGGTAGGCATTGAGTGCGTCAATAGGCGGTTTGGCCTGTAACAGCGCCGCGCCTTTTTCAAGCCATTGCGTGCCGGTTTTTATTGGGGCGCCGGGTGTTTGCACGGGCGATGCGGTTTTGGCCCCTGAGCAACCCGCGAGCAGGGCGCTGGCCAAACATAGGCCAAGAAGGCCGAGGGAAGGGTTGGGCATGATTGAGTCTCCGCAGGGTGTGCGCAACAGACCGCTTGCCGGACACTAACATTTTCTTTGACGGACAGACGGTAATGCTGTCTAGTTATTCAAGCCGGTTGAACCAAGTCTATGTTCGACTGCACTAACAAGTTACTGAAGTTTCATTGCCCGTCGTCCTGCAAAGGAAACGTCCCCATGTCTCGTCTTTCAGAGTTTCGTCAACTGGAACAGAAATTGGCTGCCCAACTTGCAGAGCTGGAAGCCATGAAAGGTAGCCCTGAGCTGCAAAAAGAAATCGAATTTGAAACCAAACTGCGAAATCTGCTGGCCAAGTACGAATACAGTTTGCGCGATATCGTCAACCTGCTCGACCCGAAAAACGGTCAACGGCCCGCTGCGCCTGCCGCGGCCCAGAAAGCGCCACGCCGTGCTCGGCAGGTCAAGCAGTACAAGAACCCTCACACCGGTGAAGTCATTGAGACCAAAGGTGGCAATCACACCAAGCTCAAGGCATGGAAGGCCGAACACGGCGCTGATGAAGTGGAAAACTGGCTGGCCAAGTAATGCCCACCCAACGCTATCCCATCACCCCGGACGGCCGCTATTTCGTTGTCCGGGGGCGTTTGTGGCGCTGCACCGATCCCTCCCTGTCCGACGCTCTGCGTCAGCACTGGGTGCATGCCCTGATGGACGCGCGCAGAGCGGTAAAGGACGCAAAGGTCAACGACGAACCCGATCAGCTTGCTCGCGCCCGTGCCCAGGTTCAGGCGGCAAAGGTCGCGCTGGGGGAGCGTGGCCCCGTCTGGTGGGGCGACGGGAGCCCGGACTTCAACCGGCGCATGGCGGTCAATACTCCTTATGCCGAGTGGTTTCAATCGCTTGATCCGGCTCAGTAACCGGGGCCTTGGCTTGACCGCGGGTTTTTATCAGCGACACCAGCACACCGCCCAGCAACAGCCCGAACGTGACACCCAGCGACAATAGGGCGGGCACCTTGCCAACCATGCCGTGGTAGAAGATCTTGCAGCCGATGAAGATCAGCACGAGCGCCAGCGCATATTTCAAGTACACGAAACGGTGCATCAGTGCCGACAAGGCAAAGTACAGCGAACGCAGGCCCAAGATGGCAAAGATATTGGATGTGTAGACGATGAAAGGGTCCTGGGTGATGGCGAATATCGCCGGGACGCTGTCCACGGCAAATACGAGGTCAGCCAGTTCAATCAACACCAGCGCAAGAAACAGCGGCGTAGCGTGGCGCACGGCATTGCTTTCCCCACTGGGCGTAACCTGCACGAAAAACTTCGAGCCGTGGATCTGATCGGTTACACGCATGTGCCGCCTTACAAACTTCAGAATCGGATTGTTGGCCAGGTCCGGCTGACTGTCTTCCCTGGATATCGCCATTTTCACGCCGGTAAAAAGCAGGAAAGCGCCGAAGAGATAAAGTACCCAGGCAAAGTTCTGCACCAAGGCCGCGCCGACGCCAATCATGATCGCGCGCAACACCACCACGCCGAGAATGCCCCAGAACAACACGCGGTGCTGATACCGTCGGGGAACGGCGAAATAGCTGAAGATCATCGCCATCACGAAGACGTTATCCATCGACAACGACTGCTCGACGAGAAACCCCGTATAGAACTCCAGTGCCGGTTGCGCGCCCAGGTAGTACCAAACACCCACGCCAAACAGCACGCCGACGCCGAAGTAGCCTGAATACAGCAGCAGGCTTTCGCGCATTTCGATTTCGCGGTCATGGCGATGCAGCACGCCCAGGTCGAGCACCAGCAAGCCGACGACGATGGCGACAAAGACCAGCCACAGCCAAGCGCTGGTGCCGAGAAAAGGTGTTGTGAGAAAGGTGTGCAGAGCTGTCATAAGCCCCTCCTGATCGGTCGACGTTGCGTGGCAACAGTGATCCGACATGGCGGCTGGCAACCGTCAGAGGGGCCCGGTATCACTTAGGCTTGAGCGTAGATCCGTTTGCGGGGCACGCCGAATGAGCAGCTGTTACATTTTTTTGCGAAGGGCGTGGGAGGCGCTGACCCCTCCAGTCTTGATGCCATGCGGCAAGCCTCAATAGACCCAGACCTCGACGCGACGGTTGCGCAAACGGCCTTGCTCCATCTCGTTACCCGCCACCGGCATCTGGTCACCTAACCCCGCCACTTCCAGCACCTCGATACCCCCGCGCGCCAGTGCCTGGCGTACCGCCTCGCCGCGCAGGCGCGAGAGCAGGGTAGCGCGCCCCGGTGTGTCCTTGGGGTCGCCAAAGCCCACCAGTACGGCCTTGCGGTGCGGCTTGCCGGCCTGGTTCAGGTAATCGATGACCCGCTGCACATCCTGGGTAGCCTTGCTGTCCAGGGCGGCACTGCCCGGTTGAAAGCGCAAGTTCACGCTCAACCGCTGGGCGTGCTCTGCCAGCGCCCGATACCGGGCAGGCATGTTCGCAACAGGCGTCACACGCTGGGCCACGATCTTTTGTGACACAAAGCCTTGCTCGGCCACGATGGCCTGACCGGCGGGGCTCTGGATGAAGTCGATCAATGCAGTGGCCTGAGGGCTTGGGGAAGTGGGCAGATACAGGAACAGGCGGCGTGACAGCGGGTAGACCTCACTGGCCACCAGGGCGCGTTCGGGCAGCAGCGCCGCCGCGGTGCCATCGGCCACTGCCAGTACCTTGGTCCCGTGGAGGGTCGAAAGCCCGGTAAACCCGATGGCCTGGCGATCGACTGCTACTTGGGCGGCCAGACGCTCGCCGGCTTCAAAACGCCTGGCTGTCGGCGCCAGGTTGACCTGCCTAGGCGCCAGGACCCGTGACCTGAACGTCTCGAACGTCCCGGAGCGCTCGTCCCTGGCGTACAGGTGGATGTCGCCACCGGCCACCCCGAGTTGCTCCCAGCGCCATACCTGCCCGCTGAAAACCTGCGCAATTTGATCCAGGGACAACTCAGACAAGGGGTTGGCGGGATTGACGAGGATGGCGACACCGTCCAGCCCGATGACATGTTCAGCTGCAGGGGAGCGCAAGTCGCCAAATGCCTGCAACTGCCGTGCTTCGCTGTCACTGATCGGGCGAGAGGCGGCGATCAGGTCAGCCTCGCCCCGAGCCAAGGCATCAAAGCCCGTGCTTGAGCCATGCGCCGCGATATCGACCTGAATGTCTACGCCGTCAGCGCGGGTCGCCGTGATTACTGACTCGTTGTCCGCCTTAGCGCTGTGGACTTGCACCTGGGTGGCGTGCTCGGCACGCAGCTGCGCCCGTACCAACGCCGGTAGCAGGGTACTGCCCAGGGTGTTGGAGCCCTGGATGCGCAGGTGCACGGGCTCGGCCCAGGCCAACATCGGCAGCACGGTCAACAGGAAGACGAGCAGGCGGGCCATGCTGACTGGGCCTTCACGGTGGCAATGGCCGCAGCGTAAGGCAGTGGCGTGATGGTGTGATGACAAGGCGGCAACGTCGCCAGGCGGCCGTGCGCAGGCACTTGCGCACGGACGATGAGCGGCGCCTGGATCAGTGAGCGCCGGCCGATTTGCTCAGGTCACTTTCTGCCCACTGGGTATAGATACACGCATCGGCCACCGCCCAGCGTACCTTGACGGTGTCGCCCGGCTGCATCGGCATGCCTGCCGCCGACAAAGCCTTGACCGTCAACGAGGTACCGCCTGCGGTGACCACATGACAGGTTTGGCTTTCACCGAGGAACAACACCTCGCCGACCTTGGCGCTGACTTCGTTCCAGCCGGCAGGCAACGGTTGCTCGGCAGCTTGCTGGGCAGTCAGGGCAAGGGCTTTCTCAGGCCGCACCATGATCAGGGCATCCTGATCTTGGCCCAGGCCTGGGGTCAGGCGAATGGCGACGCTTTGGCCTTCGAAGCTGCCTGCGCCATTGCTGTTGGCCTTGATGCGCAGGAAGTTGGAGTTGCCCAGGAACGAGGCCACAAACGCGTTGGGCGGGTTCTGGTAAAGGTCGTAGCCACTGCCAAGGCCCACGATTTTGCCATGGCTGAAGATCGCGATGCGCTGGGACAGGCGCATGGCCTCTTCCTGATCATGGGTGACGTAGACGATGGTAATGCCAAGACGCCGGTGCAACTGGCGCAGTTCATCCTGCAGGTCTTCACGCAGCTTCTTGTCCAGGGCACCCAGCGGCTCGTCCATCAGCAGGATGCGCGGCTCGTAGACCAGCGCCCTGGCGATGGCCACGCGTTGCTGTTGCCCGCCAGACATCTGCGAGGGCTTGCGGTGTGCGAAAGGCTCCAGTTGCACCAGCTTGAGCATGGCATCGACACGCTTGCGTGTTTCAACCGTACCCAGCTTGCGAATGGCCAGGGGGAAGCCAATGTTGTCGCGCACGTTCAGGTGGGGAAACAGCGAATAGCGCTGAAACACCATGCCGATGTCGCGCTTGTGCGGCGGCACGTTGACCAGCGACTGGCCCTCAACGAGTATCTGGCCGCTGCTGGGAGTCTCGAAGCCAGCCAGCATCGACAAGGTGGTGGACTTGCCGGAGCCGCTCGAACCCAGGAAGGTCAGAAATTCGCCTTCCTGAATATCCAGGTCCAGGTTGTCCACGGCGGTGAAGTCGCCGTAATGCTTGTTCAGGCCGCGCAGGCTGACCAGGGCCCTGCCACGCGCGTTGTCTTGGATCACTGCACTCATGGGTTAATCTCCGCGCGCTCAGGCGTTGGTTTCGGCACGCCGACGCAGGGCGGCGGCAAGGAACATCACAAGCAGCGACAGACCGATCAGCAAGGTCGATGCCACGGCGATCACCGGGCTGAGGTCCTGGCGCAGGGTGGTCCACATTTTTACCGGCAGTGTCTGCAGGTCGGGGCTGGCCATCATCACGCTCAGCACCACTTCATCCCAGGACACCAGAAACGCGAACAACCCGCCGGCGATCATCCCAGGCCGGATGGCCGGGAAGGTCACCTTGAAGATGGCCTGCAGGCGCGAGGCACCGCAGATGACGGCGGCGTCCTCGATCGACTGGTCGAACAGCTTCAGGGAATTGATGATGGAGATGATGGTGAAGGGCAGGGCGACGATCACGTGGCTCACCACGAAGGCGAACAAGGTCCCGGTGTAGCCCAGCTTGAGGAACAGGGCGTACACCGCTACGGCGATGATCACCAGGGGCACGATCATGGGCATGGTGAACAGGCCGTACAGCAGCTCGCGCCCCGGGAAGCGCCCGCGCACCAGGGCGAAGGCCGTGGGCAGGCCCAGCAGCACTGCCGCAACGGTGGTGAGCACGGCGACTTTGAGGCTGGCCAGGGCTGCGTCCATCCACTCAGGGTTGGAAAAGAACTGCCCGTACCATTTGAACGTCCAGCCGGGCGGTGGAAACACCAGCCATTGGGACGAACCGAACGACAGCAGCACGATGAAGACCACCGGCAGCAAGAGGAAGGCGGCAATTACACCGGTGGTCAGGTACAGGCCGGTGCGAAGCGGCCGGCCCATGGCATTGGGAGACAAGAGCATGTGGTTTACCTCGCAGTGCCAACCGGGGATTCCGGCTGCAGCTTCAGGTACAGGTAGAACAGCACCAGGGTGATGACCACCAACAAGGCAGCCGCCGCGCTGGCCAAGCCCCAATTGAGGAACGACTGCACCTGCTGGATGATGAATTCAGGCAGCATCATGTTCTGCGCCCCGCCCAGCAACGCCGGGGTGACGTAGTACCCCAACGACATGACGAACACCATCAGCGCCCCGGAGAACAGCCCCGACCGGCACAGCGGCAGGAACACCTTCCAGAAGTTGGTCCACGGGCTGGCACCGCACACCGAGCCTGCCTGCAGCACCATCGGGTCGATGGCATGCATGGTTGCCTGCAGCGGTAGCACGATGAACGGGATCATGATGTAGCTCATGCCGATCACCACGCCTGTGAGGTTGTGCACCATCTCAAGTGGGCTGTCGATGATGCCCATGGCCATCAGCATTTTGTTGATGACCCCCGAGCTTTGCAGCAGCACCAGCCAGGAGTAGGTGCGCGCCAGCAGGCTGGTCCACATCGACAGCAGGACGATGTTAAGCAGCCACCGGCCCCAGCCCTTGGGTACCAGCGTGATCGCCCAGGCCAGCGGAAAGCCCAGCAGTACGCTGATCAGCGTGACCAGCCCTGCCACCGAAAAGGTGTTGAACAACACCCGGGCATAGGCCGAGTTGGCGAACAACTGTTCATAGTTGCCAAGGCCAGGCGTAGGCTCGAGCACGCCGCGCAATAACAGGCCAACCAACGGTGCGAAGAAAAACAGGCCCAGGAACAGCAAGGCTGGCAGCAGGTTGCGGCTGCCCTTCCAGCGCTGGCTCAGGGAGGCGCGCCGTGGCCCGGCCCCTGGAGCACCGGTGCCCGAAGGGGCACCTTGGGCGTTATGCAGGGCATTGATCGCGACTTTCATTTGACCAGCCACTCATTCCAGCGGGCCGCGATGGCCTGGCCGTTCTTGGCCCAGTAGGCAAAGTCCAGGGTAACCTGATCCTGCGCATAGGCGGTCGGCAGGTTCGGGGCCAGGTCCTTGTCCAGCTTGGCGACGCTGTCGGTGTTGACCGGGGCGTAGGCCGTCTTGTTGGCGAATTCGGCTTGGCCTTCGGCGCTGCTGGCGTTGGCCAGGAACTTCATGGCTGCATCCTTGTTCTTGGCGCCTTTGGGAACGACCAGGAAATCGGCCATGACCAGGTTCTGCTTCCAGCTCACCCCTACAGGGGCGCCGTCTTGCTGCAGGGCGTAGACGCGGCCATTCCAGAACTGGCCGAGGGAGGCTTCACCCGAGGCCAGCAGTTGTTGCGACTGCGCGCCGCCGCCCCACCAGACGATGTCTTGCTTGATGGTGTCGAGCTTCTTGAAGGCGCGATCCAGGTCCAGCGGGTAGAGCTTGTCGGGCGCCACGCCATCGGCCAGCAGCGCCAGTTCCAGTACGCCTGGGCTTGGCCATTTGTAGAGGGCGCGCTTGCCGGGGTAGGTCTTGGTGTCGAACAGTGCGGTCCAGTCGGTTGGCTTGCTGGCACCGAGCTTGCCTTCGTTGTAGCCGAGCACGAAGGAGAAGAAGAACGAACCCACGCCATGATCGGAAACGAAGCGCGGGTCGATCTTGTCGCGCTGGATCTGGGAAAAGTCCAGGGGCTCGAGCAGGCCTTCGCTGGCGGCGCGCAGGGCGAAGTCAGCCTCGACGTCGACGACGTCCCACTGCACGTTGCCGCTTTCGACCATCGCCTTGAGCTTGCCGTAGTCGGTCGGGCCGTCCTGCACCACCTTGATGCCGGTGGCCTTGCTGAACGGAGCTGCCCACGCTTGCTTCTGAGCATCCTGGGTCGTTCCGCCCCAGCTTACGAAGTTCAGGCTTTCAGCCGCCTGAGTGGCCTGGCAGGCCAGTGTCAGGAGGCTGGCCGACAGCACTGCGGTTACACGTTTGCTCAACAGCATGATTACGCCCTCGTTGCTTTTTGTTATTCGAGGCAGGGCTGTGGTGCGCCCGCCAACAGTATTCGGGGAGCAGCGGTTACACATTCAAGGTCTACGGAATGTCATATTATGGTATTCCAAACTTTTCGCAAGTAGCAGCAGGCTACCGGCCATCATTTGGTTGATGGCCATGCAGGCGCTGCGATCAGCCGGTCATTGGCTCGAAGGGTATGCTTTGCACCACTTCCAGTTCGTAGCCCGCCAAGCCTGCATATTTCAAGGGCGGACCCAGGTGGCGAAGCTTGCCCACGCCCAGGTCTTGAAGAATCTGCGCACCGGTGCCGACCTCCGAATACACCTTCGACTGCCCGCGTTGGTAGGGGCGCTGGGGTTGGGTCAAGTGCGGCACACGCTCGAGCAGCGCCTGGGAGGACTCGTGGTTGGCCAGGATCACGACCACGCCTGTTCCTTGCTCAGCCACTTTCTGCAATGCCGCCCACAACGTCCAGTTGGCCGGGCCCGCCCACTCGGCGCCGACCAGGTCGCGTAGCGGATCGATCACGTGCACCCTCACCAGCGTAGGCGTTTCACGGCGCAATTGGCCCATGACCATGGCCATGTGCACGCCGCCGTCGATACGGTCTTCATAGGTGACCAGGCGGAAGGTGCCATGCACCGTGGGCAGCTCACGCTCTCCGATACGCTTGATGGTCTGCTCAGTGCTCAGCCGGTAATGGATGAGGTCGGCAATGGTGCCGATCTTGATGCCGTGGCGGGCCGCAAAGGCCTCAAGTTCAGGCCGACGTGCCATGGTGCCGTCGTCGTTGAGCACCTCGACAATGACCGACGCCGGGCTCAAGCCTGCCAGGCGGGCCAGGTCGCAGCCGGCCTCTGTATGCCCGGCACGGGTGAGGACGCCGCCTTCGCGAGCGCGCAACGGGAAAATATGCCCAGGCTGTACCAGGTCCTCCGGGCAAGCGTCAGCGGCCATGGCAGCTGCCACGGTGCGTGCGCGATCGGCGGCGGAGATGCCCGTGGTGACACCGGTCGCAGCCTCGATCGAGACGGTGAATGCCGTGCTGAACATGCTGCCGTTGGCCGGAACCATCTGTTCCAGGCCCAGGCGCTGGCAGTGCTCATCCGTCAGCGTCAGGCAGATCAGGCCACGGGCTTGCTTGGCCATGAAATTAATGGCTTGCGCGTCGCAGTGCTCGGCGGCGATCAGCAGGTCGCCTTCGTTCTCCCGATCCTCGTCGTCCACCAGCAAGACCATCTTGCCTTGCCGATAATCCTGGAGAATGTCATCGATGGTATTGAAAGGCATGTCAGGTGCTCGTGCTGAGATTAATTGTTTATGGTATACCATCATACATAAATGCCCAGCGCAGGAGACAAGCGGATGAAAGCCTACTGGATTGCCCATGTGGACGTGACCGACCCGGTCCAATATCAGCAGTACACGCAGCGTGCTCCGGCGGCCTTCCAGGCCTACGGCGGGCGCTTTCTGGCCAGGGGCGGGCGCAGTGAGGCCATGGAAGGGCGGCCTACGCCGCAACGCAGCGTGGTCATCGAATTCGACTCCTATGACCAGGCCGTGGCCTGCTATCGCTCCGACCTTTACCAGCAAGCCTGCGGCCTGCGCCAAGGTGCGGCGTGCGCCGAGGTAATCATCGTCGAGGGCGTCGCGCCCTGATGCCAACGGGCCTGGAGCAGGCGCCGCAATTCTGGCTATGCTTGGGCAATGACCAACCCTGTCCCGTTGCGCCAACCTTGCCCGCCCGGTGCCTGCATTTGCGGTCGCGATCAGCTGGCCACCGAGTGCGAGCCGGCCCGGCGCATCCTGCTGCTCACCCGACAGGAAGAAAAGCGCCTGCTCGAACGCCTGGAGAACCTTCAGGACATCGAGGACCTCTATCGCCTGCAACGTCGGCTGTATGACAACCTGGGCATCCGGCTGCATATCGCACCGGGCCACCATGAAGTGCGCACCATGCGCGGGATCGTCATCGAACTGGACGATCAGCCTGGGTTGTGCCGCAAGACCCGCCAGGCCATACCGGCGGCCATTCGCAAAGGGCTCGAACGAAATCCGCAGGTTGCCTTCCGCCTGCTCGATACTCACGACCTGTTGCGCGATACCTGACCGAACCGGCCTCACATTCACAGGCCGGCCCGGCCTCACCCAGTCGCCTAATTTTTTCCACCCCCTGCACGTCTACTTGAAAGTTCCCCTGCGCCGCGTGCGCAGCGGCAATCCCACTCAAGGAGGCAGGCAACATGACTTCAGTTTTCGACCGTGAAGACATCCAGTTCCAGGTCGTGGTCAATCACGAAGAACAGTATTCGATCTGGCCGCAGTACAAGGCGATTCCCGAGGGCTGGCGGGCGGTGGGCAAGGCAGGGCTGAAAAAGGACTGCCTGGCCTACATCGATGAGGTGTGGACCGACATGCGCCCACTCAGCCTGCGTCAGAAAATGGCTGAAGCTGGCGCGCAGTGACGGTGATCAATCTTCTGTGCCTGCCGTATTCGGGGGCCAGTGCGATGGTGTACAGCCGGTGGCGCCGCGCGCTGCCGGCGTGGTTGCAGGTTCGGCCAGTGGAATTGCCTGGGCGCGGCGCACGCATGGCCGAGGCGCTGCACACCGACATGCAGGGACTGGCCCGGCAGCTGGCCCAAGAGCAGCGGTTGGCGACCAGTACGCCCTATGCCTTGCTCGGCCATAGCCTGGGCGCGCTGCTGGCCTTTGAACTGGCCCATGAGCTGCAGGCGCTTGGTTGCCCGCCACCGCTGGCGCTGTTCGCCTGCGGCACTGCCGCGCCTACTCGCCGGGAAGACTACGACGGCCAGCGCTGGCGCGAGCCGAAGTCCGACACCGAGCTGATCGATGAATTGCGTGAGCTGCAAGGCACGCCAGAACAAGTGCTTGCCAATGACGAATTGATGAGCCTGACACTGCCGATACTGCGGGCCGACTTCCTGCTGTGCGGCACCTATGCGTATCGTCAGCGGCCCGCGCTTGGCTGCCCGTTGCACGTACTGGGTGGCGAAGAGGATCGGGCCAGCCACGAGCAGCTACAGGCCTGGCAGCACGAAACACAGGGCTCGTTTTCGCTGCAGATGTTTCCTGGCGGTCACTTCTTCATCCATGACCATGAGCCAGGCGTGCTGGCGGCATTGACCAGCGCCTTGGAACCGCTGCGGCTGACGGGTTGATTGACGTCTTGCCCAGGGTCGGCGAGGCTAGGGCATTTCAACCCTCAGGACAGACCATGCTGATCGATCCCTCTGCGCGCACGTTGGCAGGAGCATCCCACTGAACGGGCGCATGCTGGCCGCAGGCGTTCTGGCCTTGACCGTGTTGCAAGGGTGTACGGGGCACCGAGCGTCCGTACCCCAGGCTGACCCTGCGCAGGTGCGCGCCGAACTGATGCGGCTATTGCCCGCCAACGCCGGTGATCGCGCTGGCTGGGCCGCTGATATCCAGAAGGCGTTCCAGGCACAGGGTATCGAGCCCTCCAGGCGCAACCTGTGCGCGGTACTGGCTGTGACCGAGCAGGAGTCCACCTTCAACGCCGACCCCCAGGTGCCCCAGCTGGGCCGTATCGCCCGGGAGGAAATCAATCGGCGGGCTGCCCGTGTGCATGTGCCCAGGATGCTGGTCGACGGCGCGCTGCAAACCCCGTCAGGCAATGGCAAGACCTATGCACAGCGCTTGCAGGCAGTGCGCACCGAGAAGCAGCTGAGCGAACTGTACGATGAAGTGATCGCGCGGGTGCCTTTGGGCCGTACCTTGCTGGGGGGGCTCAACCCGGTACATACCGGCGGCCCGATGCAGGTGAGCATCGACTTTGCCGAGAAACATGCGCAAGCCTATCCCTACACGCGCGAGGGCAGCGTGCGACAGGAAGTGTTCACACGCCGTGGTGGCCTGTATTTCGGGATTGCGCATTTGTTGGGCTATCCCGCCAACTACGAGCGTCAGCTCTATCGGTTCGCCGACTTCAACGCCGGTTGGTACGCTAGCCGGAATGCGGCGTTTCAGGCGGCGCTCAGCCAGGTTACCGGGATAGACCTGGCGCTGGACGGTGACCTGATTGCGCCTGGGTCGATCATGCCCGGTACCACCGAAAGGGCAGCACGTCAGCTGGGTCGTCAGTTGGGCCTGCGTAACCCGCAGATTCGCAGTCAGCTGGAGCAGGGAACTGAACTGGATTTTGAAGATACCCGGCTATACCGGGAGGTGTTTGCCCTGGCCGATGCCAAGGCCGGCCGTGCATTGCCGCGGGCCGTGTTGCCGGGCATCGAGCTGAAAAGCCCCAAGATCACCCGCAAGCTGACCACTGCCTGGTTTGCCGAGCGGGTGGATGGGCGTTATGAGCGGTGTATGCGTAGGTGATTGGGTGAGGGTGGCTCACTGCGGCGCGCGCTCGATAGCTAAATAGCGAGCACTTCACAAGTCCAAGCTGTAACGCATTACCCGTGTAGGAGCGGCCTTGCCGGGGCGCCGGACCGGCCGCGATGGGCCGCATAGCGGCCCCAGCAATATGAGGTGCCTAGCTGAAATCCTGGGGCTGCTGCGCAGCCCATCGCGGCCGGTCCGGCGCCCCGGCAAGGCCGCTACACGGGCACTGCGCTGACGCTTGCCCTTTTGAAGTGCTCGTAGAATCCCGCATGGCGGTCAAGCCAGAACCCAAGCCACCTTCATATCACGCAAGGCCCCGCGGCCACCCGTTACCCTTCGCCTGTCCGCAGGCCCCTTCAGCCTTGACCCAATGCCTCGACAATCTGATCCACGCTGCTCTTCAACCCAGCCAGTGTGTCCTCGTTATCGCTCTGCACGACAACCAGTTTCGCGCCGCTGTCTTTGATTACCTGCGCCACCGCAGCCTCTGGTTGCCGATGATCCAAGACCAGGGCCACATCCTGGTTTTTGAGGTTATCGGCCAGGGCTTTGAGCGCAGCCGCATCCCACTCGGTGGGCAGCGGCTGATCCACCAGGTCCAGGTTCAATCCGCTGGCCAGATAACCCAGTCGCTCCGACAGGCTGACGGTGGTCAGGTTTTCCACCTTGGCCAGGCGCGTCTGGCTATTGGCGGCCAGTGCCAATACTTGCTGCTTGAAGCCGGCAAGGTTGGTCTGAATGCGTGCCTTGTCCGCGGGCGACAGCCGCTCCAGATCATTAGCCACCACATCGGCCATGCGTCCCAGATTGGTGGGGCTGAGCCATGGGTAGCCGGCGTAGGCATCAGCCCCCGTCACGGCGATGCCTGGCAATGCACCATCGACTGGGCGAGCGGCGTCGATTTCGACGATGCGAATATTGCTGCGGCGCGCCACCGGGTAAAGCGGATCGTCTCGCCAGATCGAGCGTACGCCGATCACCGCGTCAGCCTGCTGGGCCGCCTTGTGCAGGCTGGCTTCGCCACGGCCACTGAAGTACGACGGCTGGCGGCTGGCAGGCAAATTCGCCGGCGCAGCGCGTTTGAGCTCAACCGAAGTGCCTTCGAGCAATGTGTTGGCCAGGCTGTGGGTGACCGGCAGCGTGGTCAGCACTTGGGTGGCCGAGGCCAGGGACGGCAGGCTGGTAAGGGCGAGGGCCAGACACAGGCGTTTGAGGTTCATGCCGGGTTTCCTTGCAGGCGTGGGACGAGCGCGCGGGCCAGGGCGGCCAGGGCGAAGCAGAGGCCGGCGACCAGAATGATCGCAGCGCCGGACGGTACAGGCAGGTCGAAGACAATGGGCAGCAGAATGCCGAACAAGGTGCTCAGGGTAGCGATGATCACCGAGATGAAGAAAAAGCCTTTCAATGACTGGCTGACCAGGCGCGCGGCAGCGGCGGGGATGACCAGCAACGCACCCACCAGGATGGCGCCAATCACCTTGACCGCGGCCACCGTGACCAGGGTCACCAGCACCACGAACAAGTAGTCCAGGGTCTTGACGGCGACCCCGCGTACAGCAGCCAGTTGCGGATTGAAGCTGGCCAGCATGATGCGGTTGTAAAGCGGCAGCGCCAAGGCCAGCACCAGTACAGCGACGATTCCCAGCACGACCAGGTCCTGACCGCTGACGGTCAACACCGAACCGAACAGCACGTTTTCCAGAATGTGCACGTTGATCTTGCCTGCCAGCATCAGCAGCAGGCTGGCCCCCAGCGCCAGGGACACCGACAGGAAGACCCCAATCAGCGTGTCAGGTGACAGGCCGGTGCGGTTGCGCAGGAAATTCAGCAAGATACCGAACAACAGGCAATAGCCGAACAGGCTGCCGTAAGGGCCGGTGTAGGGTTCGCCCAACAGAATGCCGATGGCCACGCCGGTCAGCGCCGCGTGGCCGACTGCTTCGGAGAAGAAGGCAAAGCGCTTGACCACCACCAGCGTTCCAAGGCCACCGAGCACCGGCCCGATCATCAACCCGGCCAGCAAAGCATTGACCACGAAGCCGTAGGCCAGCGCCTCGGGCAAGTAGCCTTGAACGGCCCATTGTTGAACCAATTCACGGAAGGATTCGAAACTCATCAGGCAAGGCTCTCGCTGCGCGGATGGACGGAGAACAGGCCGAGCAGACGCTCAGGGGTGAGCGCCTGGGCAGGCGCAGCATCGAACAGCACGCGGCGACTCAGGCCGGTGACCCGGTCAGCCAGGCGCAGCACGGCTTCAAGATCATGTTCGATCCACAAGACGGTGGTGCCGGATCGGCGCCAGCTGGCCAGCAGCTGCTCGAACACGCGAATACCCGCTTCGTCCAGCGCCGACATGGGTTCGTCCAGCACCAGCAGTTGCGGCTCGGGAATCAGCCCTTGCGCCAGCAGCACCCGCTGACGCTCACCGCCTGACAGCGCGCCCATGCGCCGCTTGCGCTTGTCGAGCATGCCGACGTGGGTCAGGGCTGCCTCGATGGCCGGCTGGACCCGCTTGGACAGCCCTAGAAAGGCGGGCTGGCGCTGGCACATGGCGGCCATGAAGTCGTCCACGGTCATGGGCAGGCCGCGGTCGAACTCCAGCGCCTGCGGCACGTAGCCGATCACCTCCCGCTCGCTGGGCCAATGCATGGCCAATCGACCCTGATGCGGCATCTGCCCCAGCAGTGTCTTGATCAGCGAGCTCTTGCCGCCCCCATTGGGCCCGACGATGGCATGCACCGAGCCGGCCGCGACGCTGAAACTGACCTGCTCGAGAATGCGCGTACGGCCCAGTTCGAGGTTGATCGCCTCGAACTCGATGCGCGGCCCACAAACCGGCAGCACCTGGGTGGCGGCGGTCATGCGCGGTTCTCCTCGATGGCGCGCACCACCGTGTCGAGGTTGCGCTTCATTTCGATTTCATACTTGTCCTTGGTGTATTCGCCATAGGAAATATGCGTCAACGGGTACAAGCGCACCCCGGACTCGCGCTGGATCGTTTCCACATAGGCAGAGGGGAAGTCCATCTCCGAAAAAATGACCCGCACATCCAGCGCTTTGAGTTGGTCGATGGTTTTCTTCAACTGAGCGGGGCTGGGCTCGATACCGTGGGCAGGTTCCACCACGGCGGTCACTTCAAGGCCAAAATCACGCACGAGATAATCGTAGGCAGCGTGGATCGTGGCCACGCGGAAGGTGGCGCCAGGCGCTTGACTCACCTTGGCCAGGGCCTCGGCACGCAGGGCGCGCAGACGCTTGGCATAAGCCCGCGCATTTTGCGTGTAGAGCTTCGCGTTTTCCGGGTCCAGCTTGCCCAGTTCTCGGGCAATGTTGTTGACCTGTGCAATGGTGGTACTGATGGACAGGAAGGTATGCGGATTGACGACCTTGCCAGCGCCGCGTGCGGCAATGCCGGTTGCCGCGAGCAGAGGCACGTTCTGGTTCGATTCGATGGTGGCGATGTTCGGTTTTTCGCTGGCCGCGATCATGCGGTCGGCAAAGTCGTCATGACCGACGCCGTTGAGCACGACCACATCGAGCGTCCCGATGCGCTTGATGTCCTCGGCGCGAGGCTCGTAGGCATGGGGGTTGAAACCAGCCGGGATCAACGGCACCACCTCGGCCTTGTCGCCAACGATATTGCTCACATAACTGTAGTAAGGGTGCAGGGTGATGCCGATACGCAGCGGCTTGCCGGGGTCGGCCAGGGCAAAAGCGGGCAGGGCACAGGCCAGGAGCAGGGCGAGGGCGGAGCGAAGCATGGGGCGTTCCTTAAGTCAGTGACGGTGTTCGCGGGTGACACCGGCGTCGTAGTGGCTGACGACCTGGCGCCAGCCGACGGCGATCAGGCTTGCCGGGGCAAGGTCATCGACCGATGGGCTGGGGTTGCCTCGGTAGAGCCAGACGTCGGCCTCGGCGCCCCCTTCGGGCAGGATCATCAGCAGGTGGCCGGCGATTTCCGGCGCCTGGCTGCGGCCCAGGTAGGCGCCGCCCGCCAGCGACGACCATTGGTGATCGCCACGGCCCTGGCTACCGGCATCAATGACGAAAGGCGGCAGCCCCTCGGCCGCCAGCGCCTGCACCTCGGGGACGGCGCCCTGTTCCTCGCGCAGGTACTGTATTTCGTCGAAAGCCACCCGCAGGTCGGTATAGAGGCCTTGCTCAGCTGGGGTCAGGTCCCGGCGAGCGTCGATTTGATGGCTGGCGATCGGCTGATCGTCGACACGCTCCCCGCGCACCAGCACGACGCTGGCTGCCAGGGCCACGATCAATGCACTGACCAAAAGCACATACAGCGTTTCATGCCCGGCGCCGGCCGGGCGAATCACCTGAACCCGGCTCATGGTTGCGAAATGTCGGCGTAGTCGACTTCGACCACATGGCCTGGGCCTGCGTCGAACAACACGTAGAATTCGCCATCCGGGCGCTTGAAGGTGAGGGTGGAGTCATCCCCGAGCTTACCGCCGACCAGCACCTGTTCGTCGTAGCCGATCACATCCAGGGTGACCCCGGGTGCACCGCTCCCGTCCGAAAAGCCGCCCGTGCATTTGATCTGACTGCCCGGCACTTCCTCACACTCGCACATGGGGTTGTGGGCCATGGCAGCCGTGGCGGTTAACAGCAGTGAAGGGAGCATGAGCCTACGCATGAGGTGTTTCATTTGTTGCCTCCTTGTTTCTTGAGCCAGGCCACGGTGGCTGGCGATGCCTGGGCCAATGGCACCGAGGCTTGATGCATGCTGCCGTCCCAGCCTTCGAGGGTGATCCACACCTGGGCATCTGGCCGAGTACGCGGCGCAATCGGAAGGGAGGTACCCATGTGGTAGGGCGCCCCGAAGAAAATGGTGCCGGCGGCGCGCAGGCTGCGCGGTTTGCCGATGCGCAGGTAGGTGGCCTTCACCTCTTGGGCGCAGCCTTTGCAGAGGGCGGCATTGAACACCTTGAAATAGCCGGCCGGGCCATCGGCCTGGGGCACTTCGTCACGCATTTCAGCCAGGTCCAGGCTGTATGGCCCTACCTTGATATCGCGGATGACGTTCGCGCCCAGCCCGGCTTCGCCGCGAAACAGCTTGGCATCGGCAAAGTACTGAGGCATGAAGCCCAGCGGGATCAGGATCAGCAGAATGTTCAGGTGAAAGCGCCACTTCAACCAGAACTGCTTCAGTGGCCGTTGCGCGAGGGTGTGTGCCTGGCTCATGGTTGGGTCTCCAGGGTAGGCTCGCGCTGCGCGACGCGGGGGGCGCGCTCACTGCGCTTGAGGGCGGCGGCGGTGGCCTGGGCGGTGCGTTTGGTCCAGATGAGCAGGCCGCTGAACACCATCAAGGTCAACACCAGGCCGAAGAAGAACCACACCAGCTTGATCGGCAGCCCGCCGAAATCGCCGGTGTGCAGCGGACGCATGGATTCGGTGACGAACTCCAGGGGCGTGCGGTCGCTGATGCGGAACTGGCTGTCGACCTGGCGCGTGTAGGGGTTGACCGAGGCATTCTGGAACATCAGCGGGTACCAACCCGGCCCTGAAAGGCTGATGTGGCTGTAGGCCGTGGCGGGCAATATCACGAAGCTGACCTCAAGGCCTGGCACCGCGTGCCCGGCAATGCGCACGGCTTCGTCCAGGTCGATGCGTGGTGCGGGGGTGCCGTCGGTGGTCTGCGGCACGTCTTCGCGTGCAATCACCGGCACGATGGGCCGTGTGGAAATCGTGACGTGGTTATCGCCCAGAATGGCTTGGATCAGGAACCAGGTACCGGTAATGGAAATGACGGCAATGAACCAGATGGACCAGACGCCGGCCAGGCGGTGCACGTCCCCCCAGAAAATCCGCGAGCCGTGACCGGTGCGCACCGGCTTGAAGAAGCCTCTCCAGAATTTCTTGTACACCACAAGCCCCGTGACCAGGGACGCCAGCATGGGCAGGCCCAGTAGTGAAACAAGGTACCAGCCCCAGCTGTAACCGTTGGTGAACGGCACCAGCCACCACCCATGCAAGGCACGGGTGAAGGCTTCGAAATCGAAGTCGGGGGTCTTGCCCTGGATGGCCCCGGTGTAGGGGTTTACATACAGCGTAGGGCTGGTGCCGTCGGGCAGGGTAACGTTGGCAACGACCGCGAAGTGAGAGCCGTCGGGCTGGCGAAGCATGTCCACGATCATGTCCGGCTCAGCCTTGTGCAGCGCATCGAGCACTTGCTGGAAACTCAGGCGGTCCACGTCGGCATCGGGCTTGTTGGCGCGCACCGCAGGGTCGGCCAGCCATACGATCTCCTGGCTGACCACCGCGAGCATGCCGGTGAAACAGACGATGAGAACAAAGAACCAGATCGGCAGCGCGAGCCAGCTGTGGACCAGGAACCAGAGCCTGGACTTGGATTTCTTTGGAGTTTTGGCCATCAGACGATCTTCACAATAAGGGGCCGAGCATAAGCCCAACCCTGGAGAGCTGTATTGATAAGGACGAATGAGAATCGAAATTCCGTCGATTTAAATGCAAGGAAATGTTTCAGGCTGGGGAGCCGGCCCCTGCGCCTGAAGCTGGGGGCCGGTGGCAAAGCGTCTGTCAGGCGCGGGACAGGACCGCTTCTGGCAGGGGCAGGGTGCGCAACGAGGGCAGGTCTTGATAAAGCGCACGGCCAATCTCGGCGGCCCGCGAGGGCAGAACTGACAACAGGGTGTCGCTCAGGCCATGACTGTTCTCGCAGAAGCCTTGCAGGTACACCGACGCCTTGAGGTCGGGGCTGGTCAGTACGCGGTAGTTGCGATCAACGTTGAAATCCTCGAGGTAGCCAGCCAGCGGGGCCAGCAAGTCCCGGTGCGAACGGCGCTCATAGCCGGTGGCCAGGATGACGGCATCGTAGCGGTGGGTCTGTTGCTGGCCGGTGGCCAGGTCGCTGAGCGTCAACTCGATGCCCTCTGCGTTGCCCACCACGGCGTCTACCTGGCGCCGGCACAGCACATTGTGGCGGAACTGATGAGCCACTTTCTGCCGATAGAGGATGGCGTAGATGCGCTCGATCAGGTTCAGGTCGACCACCGAGTAATTGGTGTTGTGGTATTCATCGAGCAACCTGCTGCGTTGATCGGCCGGTTCGTTATAGACCAGGTCGGTGTAGTCGGGTGCAAAGATTTCGTTGACGAACGGGCTGTCGTCGGCCGGCTTGAGTGCCGAGGCGCGCAGGATCATGTCCACCTTTACCGACGGGTAGCTGTCGTTGAGGTCGATGAACGCCTCGGCTGCGCTCTGGCCTGAGCCGATGACCGCGATGCGCATCGGTTTGCCGGCGTTGCAGGGCAGCTGGCTGAGGCTGCTGAGGTAGCGGGAATGGTGGAACACGCGCGGGTCGTTCTTGAAGGCTGCGAACGTTTCCGGAATCTTCGGTGTACCGCCGCTACCCACAACCACCGAACGGGCCCTGCGGCTGTATTCCCGGCCTTCGGCATCACGGGACACCAGGCGCAGGTGTTCGACGCGGCCCTGGGTGAGTTCAGGTTCGATGCGCAGCACTTCTTCACCGTATACCGCCTGGGTCGCGAAGTGTTCGGCAGCCCAGCGCAGGTAGTCGTTGTATTCCAGTCGGCACGGGTAGAAGGTGCCCAGGTTGATGAAGTCGGCCAGGCGCTGCTTCTGGTGCAGGTAATTGACGAAGCTGTAGGGGCTGGTGGGGTTGCGCAGGGATACCAGGTCCTTGAGGAAGGAGATCTGCAACTCGCTTTGGGTGGCCAGGGTTTCACCGTGCCAGCGATAGTCTCGCTGCTTTTCGATAAATAGCGCGTCCAGGGCACGCCCTTGGCTTTCGGCAAGCTCTTCCAGGGCGATTGCCAGCGCCAGGTTGGACGGGCCGAAGCCTACGCCGATCAGATCTTTGATGGTTTCCTGCTGTGGGGCTTGGGTCATGGCCGCGATTCCATAAGGTCGATGTGGACGCTCACCGGTGATCCGGCTACCGCGCTGGTACATCTTCTGGAACGAGCCAACCAAGAGGGAATTTAGCAGGGCTCAAGACAAGGCCGTCGTAGCCGATAAATGGGGCAAGGACCGGTTTTGGAGCAAGGAATCATCATGGTCGCAATCACCTCGAGCACTCTGTTGATCAACGGCGTCTCAGCCCAGACGCTGAGCGTTGACGCTGCCGGCGAGCGCGAACGGCGCGTGCAGGCAGGCGAGGCGCCCGGCCCGCTGAGCATCGCCAGTGACAGCCTCAAAGCCAAGGCCACAGGCCAGGCACAAGCGGCCCAGGGCGAGGACAGCGACGAGCCAGAGGCGGTCAAGCTGTTGCGCGAGTTGATCAAGGCGTTGCAGAAACAGCTGGCAGAAGAGCAGAAACAACTGGCAGCGCTGATGAACAGTGACATGGAAGAGACCGCGAAGATGGCTGCCATCAGCACCAAGCAGAGCAGCATTGCCACGCTCAGCAGCCAGATCATCGCGGCCTCGGCACAATTGCTGGAACTGTTGCAGCAAAGCGGTGGCGGCAGTGCCGGTGGCCTGGTCAGCACCCGTGCGTAGCAGGCACTGACCAAACCCTGGGAGTCAGTCAGCGGCCAATCGCGCCTTGTGCCGATCGGCCTTGTACTGCATGGCCACCGCCGGGGCCGGCTTGGTCGCGCCCGTTTCCAGCCACTGGCGCATACGGCTGGCGTCGGCGAAGTGGGTGTACTTGCCGAATGCATCGAGAATGACCATGGCGACCGGCCGGTTATCCATCCGGGTCAACAGCACCAGGCAGTGCCCAGCCTCGTTGGTGAAACCGGTCTTGGTCAGCTTGATGTCCCAGTTGCTCTTGTTCACCAGGTGGTCAGTGTTGCGAAACCCGAGTGTGTAGTTGGGTTTGCTGAACGCTACGGTTTTCTCACGGGTTGTCGACAGCGTACTCAACAGGGGGTACTTGCGCGACGCCATCAATAGTTTGGTCAGGTCGCGTGCAGTGGAGACGTTCTGAGTCGAAAGACCGGTGGGCTCGATGTAGCGGGTATGGCTCATGCCCAGGCTGCGTGCCTTGGCGTTCATTGCCTTGATGAACGCCGGGTAACCGCCAGGGTAGTGGTTGGCCAGGGTGGTCGCGGCGCGGTTTTCCGAGGACATCAGGGTGATCAGCAGCGTCTCGCGTCTATTCAGCTGGCTGCCGAGCCGAACCCTGGAGTAGACGCCTTTCATGTCCGGGTTGTTGGCGATGGTCATGGTCAGCATTTCGTCCATGGGCAGCTTGGCGTCGAGCACGACCATGGCCGTCATCAGTTTGGTCACCGACGCAATGGGCAGCACGCGGTCTGGGTGACTGGCGTACAGCTCCTTGTTGCTGTTGAGGTCGATCAACAGGGCGCTGCCGGAGGCCAGGTGCAGCTTGGCAGGGTCACGTTGCAGCTGGGCGGCGGGCTGTGCAGCGACAGCGGTGCTGATGGGGGTCACGGTACCTGTGAGCAACAACAAAAGGCTGAGGGTAGACAGGATCGTTTTCACGTTGAGGCTCACTAAAGGGGGCTATGTCGTTGGCATTGCGAGGGTTTTCCCCTAGCCGGCGCATTCTGGAGTATGGCTCAAGCCGTGTCGATTGCCTTATCACCAATGGGCGCAAGGTGAAGAGAATTTAATCCTGCGGTTAGGGCTACAGCAATTCGGCTGCCCCAACTCTGTTCAGCCCCTACGGCCCTTGGTCGCCCACCGCCTAGAGCCGCTTGGGCTGTTTTACTGATTTGAGGTGAACTCCATGGGACCCAGCCCTGTCACCTTTGAACACACGGAGGATCCAGGCATGGTTGTGAAGTTGAGGACGTATCGCGGAGACGACATCCCGGAGTGGTACCAGCGTGACGATCTCGATGAGCTCTACGAGGTCGAGGATCAGCAGGGGGATGTGCAATTGCTCGAAGATGACGAGGATGCAGTGAAGCTCGTCGTAGACCTCACCTATGAAGATGAAGATGAAGATGAAGATGAAGATGCGCCCAAGCCTGAGTGATGGGAAGCAGATGATGCCTCGCAGCGGGCCCAACACCCACAGGCCCGCTGTTATTTGCGTATCGCAAAAGCCTTAGGACCTGCGCCAGGCAAGCGAGCCAATGCCTGTGAGTCGAAGCTCTGTCACGGCCAACCCGACCAGGATCAAGCCTGCGCCGGCCAGGCGCTCGGCAGGCAAGCGATCACCGGCCAGGAAGTAGCCGAACAGGCCACCGAAAATTGGCTCGCATATCAATATCAACGCCACCTTTTCCGGGGCCAACACCGCCTGGGCGCGGTTCTGGATCGCGTAAGCCAAGGCTGTTGCCAGCAGCGCCAATGCCAGTAGGGTGGCGGTGACAGGCAGCGTGGTGGGCACGGAGAACGCGTTGTTCGCCACACTCCATATCAGCGAAAGCGCGCCGACGACGCCCAGTTGAATCGAAGCCGATGCCATGGCCAGCGCTGGCGTGGTGAACGTCGATACCATCACGATATGCAAGGCGAAGCACACGGCACACCCCAGCACTAGCAAGTCACCGTAGTGCAGGGTGAACCCGTCCAGGCTCAGCAGGCCAAGTCCGAATACCGCGATCCCGGTTCCGATCCCTTGCTTGAGGCTCGGGCGACCCTTGCCCATGAGGTAAAGCAGCACCGGTGTAAAAATAGTGCACAGGCCCGTGATGAAGCCGGCATTGGAGGGCGTAGTCAGCGCGGTCCCGGAGGTCTGCAGCGAAAAAGCCATGAACAACACGACCCCGGCCAAGCCCGCATTCAACAGCGTGCCTAGGTTCATCAGTCGAAACGAGCGAATCGAGAAGGGAAACAAGGCCGCTGCTGCCAGGCTGAACATCCACGCATTCAAGGTGGAGGCAGCCATGAGGGTCAGCGTGTCGTGTTTGGCCACGAAGCTCCAGCCCCACACCGCCGTGACAGCCAGAAGCGAAATCGACCACAGGGTATTTTTCGACATGACGAATCCTTGGGCAGGCATTTATACCGAATGCTATGCCGAGCAATTTTCGTCAGCGGTACCCAAAGATCGCAAAGATAATTCAGCGCCCGGTCAATGGCAATTGTTCAATCCACCACCCAGTGGCCCCATCCAGGTTATCAACCGGTGGCCTAACCGGGTTTGGTACAGCGCATCAATAAGCAGATCATGTCATCAATCGACCAAGGCTTGCCAATGAACGCTGCAGTGGGTGGCAATGGCATATCGACCTTGCTGTAGCCACCACTCGTCACGATCACGGGCAAGCATGGACATTGCTCGTAAGCCATCCAGGCAAGGTCCCAGCCATCGAACGGGCCGGGCGTACGAACATCGGTCACGACCGCTGCCCAGGGTTGCTTGTCGAGTTGAAGAATACCTTCTGCTGCGGTTTCCACCGCCATTACCCGAGCGCCTGCTTCTTCAATGATCAAAGACAGAAACTCTCGCAAAGCGGGTTCGTCTTCGACGACCAAAATCCGTTTTCCAATCATCACCGCTGACCATATTCCGTCTATGCCTTTTCCGAGGACACAGAGCCCGACCTGTTGCCTTGAGGGGATGAGCGGTGCGGTTTGTACAACTATTGGTAAGATCGCCGCCCTTTGTACAACCCCTGTTATTGACCATCCCCGCTGCTCGGACGAGTTTTCCAATACGCAGCAGTGGGCATCTCAAGGGCCTGGCTCAAGAGTCGGCAGCCTGTGCATGGTCATGAGGCAAAAAAAAAGCCCGCACAGTGGCGGGCAACAGGGAGCAGCGCTAAATGTTCGTGTCAGGCGAGGAGGGCACCGGGGTGCAACTTTTCAATCAGGGCGCGGGCACTGGCCAGGCTTGGCATCGGTCCGCTGACCGGCTCGCCGTTGCTGACCAGGTACCAGCAAGCCAGCAGGCCCTGATCGCGCAAATTGGCCGGTACTGCCGAGCCGATAACGGACATGATCTCGATGGTGGCCATCTGCAGCCCTCCGCTAAAACATGGGGTTACTGTACCGACGCTGTGGGCGCGACTGAAATCAATGTGCTCAATAGTGCTTATCAGTTTTGCCTAACGTGCAGGCGTCATTGTGCAATGACCGTTGAGCACAGCGTCACGCGCAGTGTCGAGCCGGTAGGCTTGAGCCATCCGCTCTGCTAGGCTCATTCACCGTCCGTACACCGCAAGAGGATCGTGTATGCCCCTTACCCCCAGCAGGGATACCGTGCTGTGCATTTCCCTGGCAGGCCGCCCAGGCACCTTCGGTGTTCGCTTCCACAATCACCTCTACGAGCAGCTTGGCCTTGATTTCTACTACAAGGCCATGCGCACCGATGACTTGCCGGCAGCCGTAGCAGGCATCCGGGCGCTTGGGATTCGTGGTTGTGGTGTCTCGATGCCGTACAAGGAAGCGTGCATGGCGTTGGTCGATGAAATCGACCCGTCGGCTGCGGCAATCGATTCAGTCAACACCCTGGTCAATACCGAGGGCCACCTCAAAGCCTATAACACGGACTATTTGGCAGTCCGGCAGTTGCTGACGCAGCACAAGGTCGACCCGGCTACGGCGTTCGCCTTGCGTGGCAGCGGTGGCATGGCCAAGGCGGTGGCCAGCGCGTTGCGGGACGCAGGGTTTGGCGAAGGCATCATTGTCGCCCGTAACGAGCAGGCCGGGCGGGAGCTGGCCGATGTGTGCGGCTACCGCTGGCTGCCTGAGCTTGACGACCTTTGCCCGCCGATGCTGATCAACGTTACCCCGGTGGGCATGGCCGGTGGGCCAGAGGCGCAGCAGCTCGCGTTCAGCGAGATGGCAATTGCTGCGTCCGAGCGCGTATTCGATGTCGTGGCCATGCCAGTGCAAACACCTCTGATCGAGCATGCAGAGAAGCTTGGCAAGCAAGTGATCACCGGGCTCGAGGTCATCGCATTGCAGGCGTTGGAGCAATTTGTCCTGTACACCGGCATCAGACCAACCCCTGAGCAGGTACAAGCTGCCGTGGCCTACGCGCGCCAAGGTTGAGCCAGGGGCAGATCCTGCACTATTCGGCCACCAGCACGTTGAGCTGGTCGCTGCAGCGATTAGAACGCTTGCCTGGCCTTATCCAATTGCTCGTCAACCAGTGCACGACCATACGCCAGCGACACATGCTGAGCATTGTCCAAGTCGCTGAAGAACTTCATGGGCATCGATAGCCGCCGGCTGACATGGCCGTCAGGCGCCGTGATCAGGCAGCCTGCCGCAAAAGGTAAAGGCGAGCCAGGGTGAGGCATCACGCTGGCGGTGATGAGGTGCTTGCGGTATTCACACTGGAGCGATTGCATGATCGGTACCTCGCTGTGGCAATGAAGCCTTTACTTTATATACCACAGCAAAGGGCATGCAGGCGGACGCCCGACGAGCGTGGCCTGTGAGCCTTAAGCTTTGAGCTCACCAGGCTGGATGACCTCGACCCAGTAACCATCTGGGTCCTTGATGAAGGCCAAGTGGTTCATACGCCCGTCTTGCAGGCGTTTCTGGAACGGCACGCCCAGGGCTTCGAAGCGGGCGCAGGCTTCACGCACGTCCGGCACCGATACACAGATGTGGCCGAAGCCGCGTGGATCGGTATTGCCATCGTGGTAGGCGAAGTCGGCATCCTGTTCGGTGCCATGGTTGTGCGTAAGCTCAAGCACGCCTGGGATCGACTTCATCCACTGATGGCGGGCATGGTCGTCCTCTGGAATCTGGGCGGGGTCGACCAGGGCCAGGAAGTACAGGCTGAAAGCAGCCTCTGGGAAATCACGCTTGTCCACCAGGCGGAAACCCAACACGCGCGTATAGAAATCCAGCGACTTCTGGATGTCCTTGACCCGCAGCATGGTGTGGTTGAAGACGAATTGGGCAGTGGCAACGTCAGGCTGTGGGGTGACGCCCGGAACGGTTTGCAGATCGTGCAAGCTCATGGAAACTCCTGAGACGGGGCCGGGTGCCAGGACCCGGCGAAACGGACAGGCTGCTCATGATACGGAAGTGAAACGATTGCGCAAATGAAAGCGCCCTGCTCAAGGCAGGGCGCTGGAATTAGAGGCCCGCGTGTGCGGGCGCGTGATGGGGTCGCTAGTCCGTTAGCTGTGTTCATGGTGCCTGCGGCGCTGTGAAAAAAGTGTGAAGCCAGTGTTGAGGTTTCATCATGGTGTTGACGCGATCAAGTTCATGGCCGGTTGCTTTGTCGCAACTGGACGAAAGCGTACGAGGAGGGTAGATGAAACAGGTACTGCTGATCGGCATCGGCGCTGGGGATCCTCGCCACCTGACCTATGAGGCGGTCGATGCACTGCGCGGTGTGGACGTGTTTTTTGTCATGGACAAAGGCCCCGAGGTGCAAGACCTTCTGGGGTTGCGCAAGGCGATTCTGCAACGCTACCTGCCAGACCACAGCTATCGCATCGTGCAGATCACCGACCCGCCACGCGCCAGACAGCCCTCAGGGTATGCAACGTCCATTGAAGTCTGGCACCAACAGAGGGCGGCAGCCTATGCCGCCGCGCTGCAAACGGAACTGCAGCCAGGGCAGACCGGCGCATTTTTGCTGTGGGGTGAACCTGGCTTGTACGACAGCACGCTGCGTGTGATGGAGCTGGTGCGTGAACGGGGGGTGTCGCTTGCTTTGAAGGTGCTACCCGGAATAAGCAGCATGCAGCTGTTGGCCGCCCGTCATCAGATCGCGCTCACGCGTGTCGGTGGGCCGTTGATCGTGGTGCCGGGGCGGCGGCTGGCGAATCTTGAGCGCATCGATAATGTTGTGGTGATGCTCGACAGTCACTGCGCCTTCGCTGCACTGTCGGATCCAGCGCTCACGATCTTCTGGGGCGCTTACCTGGGAACCGCGGACGAAATGCTGATCGCCGGGCCCCTGGAAGCGGTCAAGGCACGCATCCTGGAGGCCCGGGCAAGTCAACGTCGGCGCAAGGGTTGGATAATGGACATCTACTTGCTGCGTCGTGAAGTGTTCGCGACTACGGATTGACCAACCTGACCGGCTACTGCGCCGAGCGCGCGCCAAGGATGGAGGCCACCGTGTCTCGCAACTGATCGATGGAGTAAGGCTTGCCAATTCTATACATGCCTTCCGGCACGTCGACGTTTTCTCCATACCCACTGGCGAACAGTACAGGGAGCATAGGGCGCAGCCCGCGTGCGCTCTTGGCCAGGTCATGGCCATCCATGTCCGGCAAGCCAACATCGGTTATCATGAGTTCGAGCGTTTGGTCAGGATTTTCGAGTACTTTCAGTGCGGTCGCAGCGTCATGCGCCTCGATCACGGCGTAGCTCAGATCTTCGAGGACCTCGACCATGAGCATGCGTACGATGTCGTCGTCCTCGACTACCAGAAGGGACATGGTTCAGATCCTGTCTTGATGAATGTCTTTGCTCTGTGCCTCACCAGGGCCCAGAAGTTCCCGAAGGATACCGATCTGATCGATCCGATGGAACGATTGGAACAGGTATGTTTCAAATGCTGGCTAAATGCCGGGCCAACTGATCAGAGCTTGCGCCAGGCCAGGGGCTGCCCCTCACCATAAGGAAAGATTGACCATGCTGTTCATGGACTCCATTTGCTCGGGCGTTTTCAGATGATACAAGCTGCCTCGATGGATCAACGTAGCTTTCGCAAGCTGTTGAGCCGCAACATCGGCCTGCCCCTGGGGCTCGGCCTGCTCGGTGCCGTGGCATTCGTCGCCGTTATCAACTACCTGCTCTCTGCCATGCAGTGGGTGGAACATACCGACCAGGTCATTGGCAACGCCAACGAGACGCTCAAGCTCTCGATCGACATGGAAACGGGCATGCGCGGGTTTCTGATCACGGGCGATGAGCGCTTCCTGGACCCTTACGAGGTGGCCAAGCCCAGGATCTTCAACAGCCTGCAAAGCCTGCGCAGCATGGTCGAGGACAATCCCCAGCAGGTCGAACGCATCGACCGGCTGATCGCGCTGCAGGGCGCGTGGAACGACTTCGGCAGCCAAATGATCGACCTGCGCCGCGCAGAAGGGGGATACCGCGAGCTGATTGGTAATGGCCGTGGCAAACGCCTGACCGACGAAATCCGCAAGGAGTTCGAGGACCTGATCGGGGCTGAGCAACAGCTGCGCATGACGCGTAATGAGACGGTCAGTACTGTCACCGTCGCCGGCATCATCACATTCGTTGTGCTGCTGGTCGGGCTCAGCGCATTACTCGCTTATCTCGGGCGCCGTGACTTGCTGGCCTTGTCCGACAGCTACACCAAGAACTTGCAGGCCCAGCAGCGCGCTGCGGAGCGCCTGGAGCATCAGGCCTGGCTACGCAACGGCCAGACCCAACTGGCCCAGCAGGTGCTGGGTCAATTGTCCCTGCCCATGCTGGGAGACAAGATCCTGCGGTTTTTCGCTGCCTACCTGGGCAGTGTGGTGGGCGCCGTGTATGTGCGGGATGAACATGGCCGCCTGGTGCGCGTGGCCAGTTATGGGCTCGAAGCCCAGGAGCAGGCGCGCGAACAGGTGCTGGGTGATCACCACGGCTTGCTGGCGCAAGCGGTACGTGAAGAACGGCTGATCCGCCTCGATGCCTTGCCGGAGGACTATTACCGTTTGGCGTCGGGCCTGGGCAAGGGGTTACCGCGCAGCGGGCTGATCGTGCCGGCTCTTGAGGACGGTCAGGTTAACGGCGTCATTGAACTGGGGCTGCTGCGCCCATTGCAGGACCGCGACGCGGAGATGCTCGAGCGCGTGGCGGGCAACCTGGGTATGTCGATCGAAAGCGCCCGCTACCGTCAACGCCTGCAAGAGGTGCTGGCCGAAACCCAGCAGCTCAACGAAGAGCTACAGGTCCAGCAGGAGGAGCTCAAGACCGCCAACGAAGAACTCGAAGAGCAGTCCCGAGTGCTCAAGGAGTCCCAGGCTTATCTGGAGACCCAACAGGCGGAGCTCGAGCAGACCAACGAACAACTCTCCGAACGCACCGATGCACTGGACCTCAAGAACGAAGAGCTCAGCCGCGCCCAGACCGAGCTTCAGGCTCGCGCCGATGAGCTGCAGCGTTCGAGCAAGTACAAGTCCGAATTCCTTGCCAACATGTCCCACGAGCTGCGCACGCCGCTCAACAGCTCGCTGATCCTGGCCAAGCTGCTGGCCGAGAACGGCGAGGGCAACCTGAGCCAGGAGCAGGTCAAATTCGCCGAGTCCATCTACTCGGCAGGCAATGACCTGCTCAACCTCATCAACGACATCCTGGACATCGCCAAGGTCGAAGCCGGCAAGCTTGAGGTGCGCCCCGAAACGACCCACGTCGATCGTCTGGTCGAGGGCTTGCGCGACATGTTCACGCCACTGGCCTCCCAGAAGGGGCTGGGCTTCGAGGTCACAGCTGAGAACCACGTGCCTGCGACCCTGTTCACCGATCGCCAGCGCCTTGAACAGATCCTCAAGAACCTGTTGTCCAACGCCATCAAGTTCACCGAGCGTGGCCAGGTCAGCCTGAATATCGGTTACCAGCCCGAGGCCGGTATCGTGTTCGCGGTGCACGACACCGGGATTGGTATCGCGCCTGATCAGCAGCAAGCCATCTTCGGCGCATTTCACCAGGTCGATGGCACCAGTAATCGCCGCTATGGAGGCACCGGGCTGGGCCTGTCCATCTCGCGCGACCTGGCCCGCCTGCTGGGCGGGCAGATCACCGTACAGAGCACGCCGGGCCAAGGCAGCGTATTCAGCCTGGTACTGCCAGAGCGCCATGATGTCGACGAACAGCCCGTCGCGCCGCTTACCCTGCGCCCTGCGGTGACTTCAATGCCATCGGTCATCCAGCCGCCAGCAGCGGCGGCCAAGCCCCCGGTACTGGCCTTCACCGATGATCGCGAGCGGGCGCCGTTTACCAACCGCTGCATTCTGGTCATTGAGGACGAGCCTAACTTTGCCCGTATTCTCTTCGATCTGGCCCATGAACTGGGCTACAGCTGCCTGGTGGCCCATGGCGCGGACGAAGGTTTCGAACTGGCCGCTCGGTTCCTGCCCGATGCCGTGCTCCTGGACATGCGACTGCCGGACCATTCCGGCCTCACTGTACTGCAGCGCCTGAAGGAGCGGACCGAGACGCGCCACATCCCGGTGCATATCATTTCGGTCGAGGATCGGGTGGAGGCGGCCATGCACATGGGCGCGGTCGGTTACGCGGTCAAACCCACCAGTCGCGAGGAGCTCAAGGAAGTCTTCGGGCGCCTGGAAGCCAAGCTGACTCAGAAGCTCAAGCGCATCCTGCTGGTCGAAGACGATGACCTGCAGCGCGAGAGCATTGCCCGGTTGATCGGCGACGAGGACGTCGAGATCACCGCCGTGGGCCTGGCGCAGGAGGCCTTGGCACTGCTGCGCGAGCACGTCTACGACTGCATGATCATCGACCTCAAGTTACCTGACATGCTCGGTAACGAGTTGCTCAAGCGCATGACGGCCGAAGACATCCGAGCCTTCCCGCCTGTGATCGTCTATACAGGCCGTAACCTGACGCGCGAAGAGGAGGCCGACCTGCTCAAGTATTCGCGCTCGATCATCATCAAGGGCGCACGCTCGCCCGAGCGTCTGCTCGATGAGGTCACCCTGTTCCTGCACAAGGTGGAGTCGCAGCTGTCCCATGAACGTCAGCGCATGCTCAAGACCGCGCGAAGCCGCGACAAGGTATTCGAAGGGCGCAAGATCCTGCTGGTAGACGACGATGTGCGCAACATCTTCGCCCTGACCAGCGCCCTGGAGCACAAGGGGGCCATCGTCGAAATCGGCCGCAATGGCCGCGAAGCCATCGAACGCCTCGAACAGCATGAAGATATCGACCTGGTACTGATGGACGTGATGATGCCGGAAATGGACGGTTTCGAAGCGACCCGGCTTATCCGCCAGCAGCCTCGCTGGCGCAAGCTGCCGATCATCGCCGTGACCGCCAAGGCGATGAAGGATGACCAGCACCGCTGCCTGCAGGCCGGCGCCAATGATTACCTGGCAAAGCCCATCGACCTGGACCGCCTGTTCTCGCTGATACGTGTGTGGTTGCCGCAACTGGAGCGAATTTGATTAGCGAACGCAATACCGACATCGAGATCCGCTTGCTCATCGAGGCCATCTACCTCAAGTACAGCTACGATTTTCGCAACTATTCCGGCGCTTCGATCAAGCGCCGGATCCTGCATGCCCTGCGCCAGTTCGACTGCCAGACCGTGTCCGCGCTTCAGGAGCGGGTACTGCATGACCCAGGCATGTTCATGCAGCTGTTGCAGTACCTGACGATTCCGGTCAGCGAGATGTTCCGCGACCCTGGCCACTTCCTTGCCCTGCGCACTGAAGTGGTTCCATTGCTGCGCACATGGCCATCGATAAAGATCTGGATTGCCGGCTGCAGTACAGGCGAAGAGGTGTATTCGATGGCCATCTTGCTGCGCGAGGAAGGTCTGCTGGAGCGCACCATCATCTACGCCACCGACATCAACCCGCACTCGCTGGAAAAAGCGAAGCAAGGCATCTATTCCATGCCGAGCATGCGCGAGTACAAAGAGAACTACAGGTTGGCCGGTGGGCGTCGTGACTTTTCGGAGTACTACACCGCTGCCTACGGCAATGCCATCATGGACAGCACCTTGCGTGAGCAGGTGACCTTCGCCGACCACAGCCTGGCCACTGACAGCGTGTTCTCGGAAACCCAGCTCGTCTCGTGCCGCAACGTGCTCATCTATTTCGACAAGGTCCTGCAGGACCGGGCCCTGGGCCTGTTCCACGAGTCCCTCTGCCACCGGGGTTTCCTGGTACTGGGCAGCAAGGAGTCGGTCGATTTCTCGGCCTATAGCCAGCGCTTCGAGCCCTGGGTCAAACCTGAACGGATCTACCGCAAGTCATGAAGGGTATACAGGCTGTGGTGATCGGTGCTTCGGCGGGCGGTGTGACTGCTCTGTTCAAGGTGCTCGGCGGGTTGCCAGGGGCGTGCAAAATTCCTGTGGTGTGCCTGTTGCATCTGCCTGAGGACCGGCATAGCCATCTGGCTGAAGTGCTGCAACGTCGCCTGGGCCGGCCGGTGCTCGAAGCCCGTGACAAGCAGTCTTTGCAAGACGGCGGCATTTTTGTGGCAGGCCCTAGTTATCACCTTTCGGTGGAGTGCGACTTCACCTTGTCTTTGAGCCAGGAACCGCCGCAACATTTTTCCAGGCCTTCGATCGACTACCTGTTCATGTCGGCAGCCGATGCCTATGGCAAGGCGCTGCTCGGCATATTGCTCACTGGCGCAAACGAAGATGGCGCCCAAGGGCTTGCCTACATCAAGAACAGCGGCGGCCGGACCATCGTCCAGGACCCCCGCGATGCACAGGTCGCGCTGATGCCGGAGGCCGCCTTGGCCCTGCACCGGCCCGACCATATTCTTCCTTTGAGTGGTATCGAGCAGTTGCTTGGTACTCTGGAATCCAGCGCATGTTAAGCCAGACCATCGCCAAATTGCTGATCGTCGACGATCTGCCAGAAAATCTCCTGGCCCTCGATGCCCTCATCCAGGGTGACGATCGCGAGGTGCATCAGGCCCAGTCCGCCGAAGCGGCGTTGTCACTGCTGCTTGAGCACGAATTCGCCTTGGCCATCCTGGACGTGCAGATGCCTGGCATGAACGGGTTCGAGCTGGCCGAGCTGATGCGCGGCACCGAGAAAACCCGCAACATCCCCATCGTGTTCGTGACCGCGGCCGGGCGCGAGATGAACTATGCCTTCAAGGGCTACGAAAGCGGTGCCGTGGATTTCCTCTACAAGCCGCTCGATACCATGGCGGTCAAAAGCAAAGTCTCGGTTTTCGTCGATCTCTACCGTCAACGCAAAGTGCTCGACCAGCAACTGCAAGCGCTCGAACGCAGCCGGCAGGAGCAGGAAGCCTTGCTGGACAAGCTGCAAAGCGCACGCTGCGAGCTGGAGCACGCTGTGCGGATGCGTGACGATTTCATGTCCATCGTCTCCCATGAGGTGAGGACGCCCCTGAACGGTTTGATCCTGGAAACGCAGCTGCGCAAGCTGAACCTGGCCAGGGGCAATCTGGAGGCCTTCAGTGAGGAAAAGCTAAAGGCCATGGTCGAGCGCGACGAGCGCCAGATCAACAGCCTGATACGGCTGATCGAAGACATGCTCGACGTGTCACGCATCCGCACCGGTAAACTGTCGCTGCGCCCGAAGCTGTTTGACCTCAGTCAGCTGGTACGGGGGTTGGTGGAGAACTTCACGGCGCAAGCGATCGCGCTGGATACCCGAATCGACCTGCATTGTGACGGGCGCCTGGCTGGCGAGTGGGACGAGTTCCGCATCGAGCAAGTGCTGGCCAACCTTTTGTCCAACGCCCTGCGCTACGGGGAGCGCAAACCTGTGCACGTGCGGGTGTTCGAGCTCGACGGCATGGCATGCGTGCAGGTGCAAGACAACGGCATTGGCATTGGTGCGGCCAACCAGCAGCGCATCTTCCAGCAGTTCGAGCGGGTGTCGAACCATCAGGCTACTGGTGGCCTGGGGCTTGGGCTTTATATCTCCGAGCAGATCGTCCAGGCCCACCGCGGGCGCATTCTGGTCGAGAGCGAGGAGGGCCAAGGTGCCACGTTCACCCTGCAACTGCCGCTTGGCGTGTGCGAACAACAAAACGACCAGGCGCGGGCAACCTCTGCGTGAGCCCGGGGTCTGATGGCAAACTGCAAGAATTTCCAAGGTTTCGATATGAGTGAAGATGCACAAGATGTGGTGCTGGTCGTCGAAGACGAGCCGGCCATTCGCATGATTTTGCGGGACTACCTGGCCGGGGAGGGCTACCACGTGCTGGTTGCCGAAGATGGCGAGCAGGCGTTTGCCATCCTGGCCAGCAAGCCGCACCTGGACCTGATGGTGACTGACTTTCGCTTGCCCGGTGGCATTTCGGGGGTGGAAATCGCTGAGCCCGCTGTCAAGTTGCGACCGGACCTCAAGGTGATCTTCATCAGCGGCTATCCAGCGGAGATCCTGGAGTCTGGCAGCCCGATCACCCGCAAGGCGCCCATCCTGGCCAAGCCGTTCGACCTCGATACGTTGCACGACAAGATCCAGACCCTGCTGCGCTGACAGCGGTAGGTTGCAGCAAAGCGGCTGGCCACGGGTCGAGCGATCAGTGGCCTGGTTCCAGTTCAACCGCAGGATTGCGCGTCAATGGGCGAACCGCTTGGCCCCGGCAACACACAGCACCGCACCCACCGTCACCGACACCATGGCCCAGCTCACCTGCTCGTGCAACAACAGCGCCGCCAACCCCAACCCTATGAAGGGCTGGACCAACTGCAGTTGGCCTACCGCCGCAATCCCGCCCTGGACGAGCCCGCGATACCAGAACACGAATCCAATGAACATGCTGAACAACGCTACATAACCGAAGCTGAACCAGGCAGAGGCGCCGACTTGCGTCAGGTTTGCCAGGGTAGGCATGGTGATGATCGCCAACACCAGCATCGCTGGCAGGGCAAGCAGCAACGACCAGCTGATCACTTGCCAGCCGCCCAGTGTGCGGGACAGGCGTGCACCTTCTGCGTACCCCAATCCGCACACCACCACTGCCGCGACCATCAATCCATCACCCAGTAGCGAACCCTGGCCTACGGAAGTTGATGCATATCCCGCCACCAACCCGGCACCTGCCAACGAAAATGCCCAGAATAACGGCCTGGGACGCTCGCCACCTCGCAGCACGGCAAAGCCAGCGGTGCACAGCGGCAGCAGCCCCACAAACACAATGGAGTGGGCCGAGCTGACGTGCTGCAAGGCCAATGCAGTCAGTAGCGGAAACCCGACCACGACGCCGAGCGCCGTCACGCCCGGGATGACCAATCGCCTCGCCCAGGCCGGGGCTGACGCAGCAAAATCAGACAACAAGCACCCACTAACGCGGCAATGGTTGCCCTCGCGCAGGTCAAGAATGTTGGTTCGAACGCCGTCACGGCAACGCGTGTTGCGGGCAAGGAGCCTGCGAAAATCACCACGCCGATGAAACCGTTGATCCAGCCGCTTGCTGTTTTCTGCATCTCGCACTCCTTGTCATTGATGAAGCCAGTACAGCACCAACGTGCGCTTTGATGCCATGTACAATCCAGTACAGTTTGGCGGAACTGTCAGGTATCGATGGGCAGTACAGGTGAGAGGATTTCAGTGAAAGAGCACAGCACACGCATTCGAAAAATCATGACTGAAGTCCATGCGCGCATCGCGGCCCGTACCTATTTGCCCGGTGCACGAATACCTTCAGTACGGGCAATGGCGCAAAGCATGCAGGTTTCGGTGTCGACTGTGGTCGAGGCCTACGAACGACTGGTGGCCGAAGGCGTAGTCCATGCGCGCCGTGGCGCCGGGTTTTATGTGGCAGGGGTCGCGGCGCCCTTAGTGCTGACCGAGGTGGGGCCCAAGCTTGAGCACGAAGTCGACCCGCTGTGGATCTCTCGCCAGGCGCTCGAACCCGCTGGCGGCACGTTGAAACCTGGGTGCGGCTGGCTTCCTGCGCAATGGATGTTCGAGGCCGGGGTGCGCAAGGCGCTCAGGGCTACTGCGCGCTCGCAAGCCGAGCAAGTGGTCGAGTATGCATCGCCGCAGGGCCATCCGCCGCTGCGTCATTTTCTGTCGCGGCGACTGGCAGGCTTTGGCATCGACGTGCCGGCAGAGCAGATCATGCTCACCGAGTCCGGCACGCACGCCATCGACCTGATCTGCCGTTTTCTGCTCCAACCCGGTGACACCGTACTGCTCGACGATCCCTGTTATTTCAACTTCCATGCCTTGCTCAGGGCCCACAGCGTCAACGTCGTCGGTGTACGTCAGACCCCTACTGGCCCTGACATCGATGCATTTGGTGCTGCCCTGGCGGCGCACTCGCCACGGCTCTACATCACCAATTCCGGTATTCACAACCCAACAGGTGCCTCCCTGTCACCGGGCACTGCACACCGGCTGCTCAAGCTCGCTGAGGCCGCGAGCTTGTTGATCGTCGAGGACGACGTTTTTGCTGACTTCGAGCATACGCCTGCGCCCAGGCTCGCGGCCTTCGATGGCCTGGCGCGGGTCATCCAGATTGGCAGTTTTTCCAAGACCGTCTCCGCTTCGGTCAGGTGTGGGTACATCGCCACGCGTCATGACTGGATTCAGAGCCTGGTCGACCTGAAGATCGCCACCACGTTCGGGGGCGGTCGCCTGGCAGCGGACATCATTCACCATGCGATCACCGGCAGCGGCTACCGCAAGCATATGGAGAACGTGAGGATGCGCCTTGCCATCGAACGGGACAGGACGGCTGAAAAGCTCAAAGCGCTCGGCATCATCCCCTGGCTGATGCCACAGGCAGGGCTGTACCTGTGGTGCCGTCTGCCGCAGGGCAAGGACGCCGCCGCGTTGGCCAAGGTGTGTTTGAACGATGGTGTGGTGTTGGCACCTGGGAACGCTTTCAGCCAGTCCCGGACGGCGGGGGACTATGTGCGTTTCAACGTCGCGCAGTCAGCCGACGGGAAAATCTACGAGGTACTGGCTCGGGCTCTGGATGCCTGAACCCGGCGCCTGGGCTTGCCGGCTGCAGGCCGCAATGCGGCCCATGGCAACCATGACGCCCGAGCTTTTCTGAACCCTCCTCAAGCGGGCAGTGCCCAACGTATCTCCAGGCTCACGCAGGCTAGCCATCATGGATCACCCAGAAATCATTCACCACGGCGCCCGCGAGGGCGTGACCGGCTCATGCCATCAAGTCTGGATGGACCAGACGGCCAGCTTGCTGATCGACTGCGGCGCCTTTCAAGGCGAGGACGAGGGGCAAGGCGGGGAGGGCTTGACCCTCGACTTCACCATCGATGGCGTCAAGGCCCTGATCGTGACCCATGTGCATCTGGATCACGTCGGGCGAATCCCACATTTGCTGGCTGCGGGTTTTGAGGGGCCGATCCTGTGTAGCGAACCGTCAGCCCAACTGTTGCCCATCGTACTCGAAGACGCGTTCCGTCTAGGTATCAGCGACGATCCGGAGCAACTGGAACTCTATCTCAAGGTGGTGGAGCAGCGCACCATCGCCTTGCCTTACGGCAACTGGTTCACGCTCCACGAAACCGAGGGTGCCCACTGCAAAGTCAGGCTGCAACCGGCCGGCCATGTGCTGGGTTCGGCGTATGTGGAACTCGAAATGACAGGGCCGGATGCCACTGCCCAGCGGGTGGTCTTCAGTGGTGACCTGGGGGCGCCGCATTCCCCGCTCTTGCCAGACCTGACCCCTCCCGAGCGCGCTGACCTGCTGATTCTGGAAAGCACCTACGGCGACCGCCGCCACGCCGACCGGGAGCACCGGCGTGAACGCTTGCAGGCTGTCATCGAGCGCGCCTTGCAAGATCAGGGCACGGTGCTTATCCCGTCTTTCTGTATTGGCCGCACCCAGGACTTGCTCTACGAGCTGGAGGAAATCCTCCACGAGCATGAGCTGGCGGGGCAGGACCAGACCAACAGCGGCCCTGAGGTGGATTGGCCACATTTGCCGATCATCCTCGATTCACCATTGGCCAGCCGTTTCACGCAGGTCTACAAAGGTCTGCAAGGGTATTGGGACGAATCAGCCCAGGACCGCATCAAGGAGGGACGCAAGCCCCTGTCCTTCAAGCAACTGATCACCATCGACAGCCATGAGGAGCACCAGCGCATCGTTCAGCACCTGGCCGAGACGGCCCGGCCGGCCATCGTCATCGCGGGCAATGGCATGTGCTCGGGTGGGCGTATCGTCAACTACCTCAAGGCGATGCTGGGTGATGCCCGGCACGATGTGGTCTTCGTCGGTCACCAGGCCCATGGCACACCTGGCCGGGACATCCTGACCCACGGCCCGGAAGGCGGCTACGTCATGCTGGACGGCGAGCGCATAGACATCCGTGCCGCAATAGAGCGCGTGGAGGGCTATTCAGCCCACGCCGATCAGGCAGATCTGGTCGGTTTCGTCACGCGCATGCAGGCCTGGCCGTCGCATATCCGCCTGATACATGGAGAGCCTGAGGCCAAGCAGTGCCTGGCTGGCGTTCTGCAAGCGCGTTATCGCGAGAGCGGTCACGAGGGAAGTGTGCACATCCCCTGATGGTTGGCGACCAGAAAGTCCACGAACACCCGCACGCGTGCGGGCATGTTCGGTCCACCGGCAAAGACGGCGTGAATCGGTTCACGGTCGCCTGGGTTGAAGGCCTCGAGCAGTGACACCAGGCGCCCGCTGGCCAGGTCATCGGCGACGGTGAAGGTGCCTATCCGGGCGATGCCTGCGCCCAGCCTGGCCAACTGGGCCAGAGCCTCGCCACTGCTGCATTCGATGTTGCCGCTTACTTTCAATGCGAACTCGCGCCCGTCACGTACGAACGGCCAGTCCGAGGTGGCGCGCCTGAAGTTGAACCGCAAGCAGTTGTGCTTGGCCAAGTCTTCGGGCAGCAAAGGGGTGCCCCGCCGGCTCAGATAGTCCGGCGAGGCCACGATCACTTGGCCCGTTTCATCGATTTGCCGAGCATTCAGCGTACTGTCTGGCAGCGCTCCGAAGCGCACGGCCACATCGGCCTGCCCACCGAGTACGTCGGCAACTTCGTCACTGAGGGTGAGATCAACCAGTACCTGCGGGTACTGCACGCTGAACGCCGCCACCAAGGGGACGATGCGCAGCCGGCCATGCCCAAGTGCAGCGCTGACGCGAACCCGACCGCGCGGCACGCCCTGGTCGGTAATGGCCTGCTCCACTTCCTGAAGGTCGGTCAGTACACGGCGTGCCCCTCGCAGGTATGCCTCGCCTTCTGGCGTGAGGGTAAGCGCGCGAGTGGTGCGCAGCATCAGCCGTGTCCCCAGACGCTGCTCGGTACGCGCCAATATGCGGCTGACGGCAGAGGGGGTCAGGCCCAGTGCACGGGCGGCGGCGGACAGGCTGCCTGCTTGCGCCACTTTGGTGAACACTTCCATCTCGCCTGATCGTCCTGTCAGATCCATTTGTGCCTCGTACGCAAAGGTGGTTCGCACAATCGCTATCTAGTGCCTTGGTGAAACAGATCGTAGCATTTACGGCACAGATAAGGAGTTAAGCCATGCGTATCAACCCACCCCTTGTAGCGCTCGCCATGGGCGCATTCGGTATCGGTGTTACCGAGTTCGCCCCCATGGGCATGCTGCCCAGCATCGCCACTGACCTGGGCGTTTCCATTCCGGCCGCTGGTCTGTTGGTCAGCGCCTATGCACTGGGTGTACTGATCGGCGCCCCGCTCATGACCCTGGCAACCGTACGCGTACCGCGCCGATACCTGCTGATCGGCCTGATGGCCATCTTCACCTTGGGCAACCTGATGTCGGCCCTGGCCAGTGACTACGCCAGCCTGTTGGTCGCACGGGTGGTGACCTCGCTCAACCACGGCGCCTTCTTCGGCATAGGTGCCATCGTCGCGGCCAGCGTGGTGCCCGCCGAGAAACGTGCCGGCGCCGTGGCTGCAATGTTCATGGGCCTGACGCTGGCTACCATCGGCGGCGTCCCTCTGGCGACCTGGTTTGGCGAGTTGCTCGGCTGGCGCACGGCGTTCTGGGGCATAGCCGGACTCGGGTTGGTGGCGATGACCACGCTGTGGTATGCCTTGCCCAATGTGCCATCGCCCAAAGGCGACGGTGCACTGGCCGAGATACGTGTGCTGACCCGTGGGCCCGTGTTGGCTGCCTTGCTCCTGACCGTGGTGGGTTCCAGCGCGATGTTCACGGTGTTTACCTACATCGCGCCCATCCTGCAAAACGAAGCCGGCGCCTCTACTGCATTCGTCACGTCCATGCTGGTGCTGTTTGGTGTTGGCCTGACCCTGGGTAACGTATGGGGCGGTAAAGCGGCGGACCGTTCCGTAGATCGAACCCTGATCATCTCGCTCGCCGTGCTGATCGCGGTGCTGCTGGTGTTTCCACTCGTGCTAGGCTCGTCCCTGCTGACCGCTGGCGCAATCCTGGTTTGGGGCGCAGCCAGCTTTGCCCTCGTGCCGCCCCTGCAGATGCGCGTGATGGAGGCCGCCAAGGACGCACCGAACCTGGCATCGGCTGTGAACATCGGTGCTTTCAACCTGGGCAACGCCATTGGCGCTGCCTTGGGGGGCGCCGTGATCAATGGCGGCCTCGGTTACTCGGCCATCGCGTTGGCCGGCGCTGGCACTGCGGCGCTGGGCTTGATAATGGTGCTGACGTTCGCCTGGCGAGGCCGTCACCAGGTTACCCAGGTCGCGGTCTGAGGCATGGGCCTTCGCCAAGGCCGCTGCTAGCGGTCAGGGCGTGCCGTTACGCCCATGTTCGTGATAGGCCGGGCGCTCGCTCAGGCGCTCGTAATACTCGCGCAAGGCAGGCAGCTGAGGGTGTTCGAGCGGCGTTTCGAACCAGCGGTTGACCGACAGGCCAATGGGAATGTCGGCCAGTGTGAAGTCGCGCCCGGCTACAAAGGCGCCGGTGCGGGCCAGTTGGCGCTCGAGAATGAGCATGTTGCGCCCCCACTCGGCGCAGCCGTTGGCCAGGGCATGCGGGTCCTGATGGGCAGGTGAATGCCGAACCAGCGACAGGAACGCATAGCGCCAGGAGGCGTTCAGGTCCGAAGCCTGCCAGTCGATCCACTGGTCGATCCTGGCCCGGGTGCGGGCCTCAAAGGGGTAGAACGCTGCTGCGCCATAGCAGTTGGCCAAGTAGCGAATGATGCTGTTGGACTCCCACAAGGTGAAGTCGCCGTCCTGGATGACGGGGATCATGGCGTTTGGGTTGAGCGCAAGAAACGCTTCGCTGTCGGTTGCCTGAAAGCCCGATCCCCAGTCCTCACGCACGAACGGGACCTGAAACTCCGCGCACGCCCACAGCACTTTGCGAACGTTGATCGATGAGGCTTTGCCCAGTATGCGCAGCATGTTGCCATCCTTGTAGGCGGTGTTTCGATCCTCGGTTACCGAGGGCAAACGGTCAAGAGGCAGCGATCATGTAGGCTCTTTCTGAAAATGCGCGCATGCACTTGCTGGTCGTTGTGCTCAGGGAAGCACCTGCCTAGTCTCGGGTCTCCAGACAGGAGAGCAAACAGCATGGACAACGACCCCACCCGACCAACCCAAGGCCCCACCGTGGTCAACGCAGCCCGACGTTTCGCAAGCGCCGGTTCCGACCTGGTCCAGATGAAGCCAGCGTTGCCCTTGCGTACTGCCTTGATGGAAGCATCCACCATCATGGGTTCCATCACCGAGCTTACCCGCAAGGCCATCGACAAGCCCGCAGACCGCAAGAACGCGATGCTTGCCACCTGCTATCTGGCCGCCATGGCCAAGGCCCTTATCGACGGGCAATTGCAGGCGTTGCGCAATGTTCGTGAGGACGATGTCGAACGATAGCGGTCAGGCGCTTGCCTGGGGGCTGCGAACTTGGCACCCTTGGCGGCGCGTATCGCCTGTAACTCGACAAAAGGAAGAGTGCATTGAGCTGGGACAAGGTGGGGAAACTCCTCGTAGCCGTTCTGATCGGGCTGGCGGCCCTGTTGTTCGTCTACAAGGCAGTGGTGGGCAGCCCGCGCCTGGAAGCGTCGCTGACCTACGCCTACCTGACCTATCCAGGGCAGTTCAGCGAGCGCATCAGCAAAGCCAGCGAGCAGCTCAAGTACGAGCAGTTGAGTGCACGCATAAACACGATCGGCCAAGGGCAACTGAGCCGTGATCAGGTCGACCGGCTGGTGGAGATAGCCCAGGCGCCTTATGCCCAGCTGTTTGCAAAACCTTTCGAGGCCGGCCTGGTCGACCACCGGACTGGCTTGCTCATCGAGTTGCAGAACACCGGCAATGCACCCGTGGACCAGGTGAGGATTCGCTTGCCGTCCAAAGGCCTGGTGCAAATCCGCGATTCGGCCGGCAATGACACCTTGCTTGAAGCTGCCACTGCTCAGCTTGAGATCCCGGCGATAGAGGCCGGTGGCTCCAGCAAGGTCTGGGTGTATTTCGATGCTGATTATTCGCAGATACGCCAGAGTGGGGTCGGTATCAGCTACGCCGAAGGCACGGCGGATATTCAGGTGTATCAGTCGGTCACCGGCTTCCCGGCCTGGGTTGCCCGCTACAGCACAGAGCTGATGGGGCTGTTGACTGTCCTGGGGGTGAGCGTGCTGGCGCTGGGTTACGCCTGCCTGTCCCGCCGGCGGCCGTCCTAGGCTCTGTGTGAAAAGCCTTGATACTCGGTGATGCTGCGTTGAAAACAGCCTGGATCGCCAGCCCGGTCGGAATGCTCATTTACAACCTGTAAAGTCGAACGCGACTCCGACCGTTCCTCGGCTGTTTTCGCCTTGCCTGACCTTCGTCTCAAAACTTTTCACACAGAGCCTAGGCGTTACTCAAGCGCCAGTGTCGTGCAGTGCCAGGCTCTGACGCAGGTGCTCCAGCAAGGCCAGGCGCACCGATTGCGGTCCCTGAACGCGGATCGCCCCGGCCTGGGACAGCAGCCAGCCCATCAACGCTCGATCATCCGCTACCGTCGTCACCAGGATGGCACCGCCGTTGGGCAGGACTGTGAGGCGCATGCCCGTACCCAGCGGATGCATTTCCAGATGATGATAGAGCGACTCGTCGACCCAGGCGTGCAATTCCACTTGGACAGGGGCCTCACCTGGCGCGGGCGAGGGGCTATCGCGCAACTTGCGTCCGGGCTGCCAGTGCCAGCTATAGGGCATGCACGCGCTGTTGCACTGCAAAGGAAACAGCCCTGCCAGCTCCACCAGGTCACGCTCGACCGTACGTTTGGTCGTGGCATGACCTGCGCTCGATAGCGCCGCCTGTAACTGCGTGCAGCTCATGCCGGGATGGCGAGCCGGCAGTAGCTTGAGGAGTTCCCACTGGCGGGCGATGGTATGACGCGATGACTGACTGGGCAAAGGCTCGTCCTTGAGGGCAGACAATGAAAGCCTACTGGTGGCTTCAAGCTACCGGGCAGGATACCGCCTCGGGGGACCTGAACCAAGCCATTCGTGTGAGTGGCGCATAGGAAGGGGCGAGGGCGCCTTTGTGTTTGGAGCGTCACCCCTGGGTCAATGACACAGGGGCGATGGGGCGGGTCTCGAATATCATCTATTCAGGTAACGGCTCAGCGTGCGCATGACTCAGTTGAGCGCATGGGCCATACCCTGGTCTTCACCCAGGAAGCCACCGCTCTGATGCTGCCACAGCCGTGCGTAAGTGCCATTCTTTTCCAGCAGCTGGGCGTGCGTGCCTTGCTCGATGATGCGCCCCTCATCCATCACGATCAGGCGGTCCATGGCGGCGATCGTGGACAGGCGATGGGCGATCGCAATCACTGTCTTGCCCTCCATCATCTCGTCCAGGCTTTCCTGGATGGCGACCTCCACCTCAGAATCCAGTGCACTGGTCGCCTCGTCGAGCAGCAGGATGGGGGCGTTCTTGAGCATCACCCGGGCGATAGCGATGCGCTGGCGCTGCCCACCGGACAGCTTGATGCCACGCTCACCGACCATGGTGTCGTAGCCGGTGCGGCCCTGTTGGTCGCTGAGCTGACTGATGAACCCGTCAGCTTGCGCGTCACGGGCAGCCGCCCGGATTTGCGCCTCGGTGGCATCTGGCCGTCCATAGGCGATGTTCTCGCCAATGGTGCGGTGCAGCAGTGACGTATCCTGGGTCACCATGCCGATGGCGCTGCGCAGGCTGTCCTGGGTGACCTTGGCAACGTCCTGACCATCGATACGGATCTGGCCACTGTCCACGTCGTAAAAGCGCAGCAGCAGGTTGATCAGCGTGGACTTGCCTGCACCGGAACGGCCGACCAAACCCACTTTTTCACCCGCCTTGATGTGCAGGCTGAGGTCGGTCAGTACCTGGCGTTCACCGTTGTAATTGAAACTGACCTTGTCGAATGTCACCGCGCCACCACGGGTCACCAGCGCAGTGGCGTCCGGGGCGTCCTGCACTTTCGGGCCGCGCGTCAGGGTGGCCATGCCGTCCTGAAGTGTGCCGATGTTTTCGAACAATGAGGTCATCTGCCACATGATCCAGTGCGACATACCATTGATGCGCAGGGCCATGGCGGTGATGGCCGCCACAGCGCCGGTGCCCACCTGGCCCTGGTGCCATAGCCACAGCGCATAACCGCCTGCACCGAGAATCAGCCCTACCACCAACGCCTGGTTGACGATCTCGAACTGGCTCACCAGACGCATCTGCCGGAAGCCGGTCTGCTTGAAGTCCTCCATGGCCGCCCGGGCAAAATGGGCTTCGCGCTTGGAGTGCGAGAACAACTTGACCGTGGTGATGTTGGTATAGGCGTCGGAAATGCGCCCAGTCATCGACGAGCGCGCATGGGCCTGCTCTTCACCTACTGCGCCCAGGCGTGGAACGAAATAGACCATTGCCAGCCCGAACAGCACCAGCCAGGCAATGAATGGCAGCATCAGTTTCAAGGCAAAGCCGCCGGCCAGGGCGATGATGGCGATGAAATAGACGCCAATGCCAGGCAGGATCTCAATGACCGTGAACAGTACCTCGCGCACGGCCAATGCAGTCTGCATCACCTTGGTGGTGACCCGCCCGGAAAACTCATCGGAGAAGAACGACAGGCTCTGGCGCAGCATCAGCCGGTGAAAATCCCAGCGCAGGCGCAGCGGCAGGTTGATGGCCAGTACCTGGTGCTGGACCATGGTGCGTAGCGCCACCAGGCCTATGCTGATCACCAGGACGATGCCAATTCCCCACAGTACGTGACTTTCCTGAGCGGCAGCGGTGTCGCCGGCCTGCCAGGCCGACAGCAGGTCCACCACCTGGCCAAGGAAGCTGAATAACCAGGCTTCATACAAGGACACGCCGGCACTGAGCAGGGCCAGCGCCAGAATGTAGCCGCGCGCCCCACGGGTACACGCCCACAGAAACGGCACGAGGCCAACGGGAGGCGGCGGTACCTCATCAGGAGGGAAAGGGTCGAGCCTACGCTCAAAGATACGAAGCATGCAGTGTCTCCGGGAAAAACGAATGGCGTGGCAGCGCTGGTACTGCACCAGCAGTGCCCGCCTTTACATAGACACAACGAGTGTCCATCTGATCAAAAATCTCAGCGTCATTGGCCTGCGTGAGGCACCACGTGCTCAAGGCCTGTTGCATCGGCCAGTCAATCAGCCTCTGTCGCCATGCCCTGTGCAGGCAGAAGAGGCACGAGCGTGTCCGCAAGCCAATTCATGCCCTGGGCGCTGGCCTCATTGGATTCATGGCGGGAAAGTGTGCGTATCTGCATGCTGACGGTCCGTGTGGGCAAGCGGTGAGGTCATAGTACCAGCGCTTGTTTCTGGCAATTGCAAAGGAATGTATTCGTGCCCGCCTGAGCGTGCAGCGAGGGAGTTGCCGGTCAGTCCTGCTCGGCCGAACGGATACTTAGGCCTGAACGCTCATCGACTTCCTGCATGGATGGGGCTAGCCTCGTGCCAACCTGCCCAGCCTGGATCGAACAACGTCCTATGCCTGCCGTTTTTTCCGACTTACCGTCCCTTGGCGCCCTGCGGGTATTTGAGGTCGTGGCACGGCACCTCAATTTTCGCCTGGCCGCTGCAGAGCTGGGGGTTACCCAGGCTGCCGTGGCTCAGCAGATTCGGGGGTTGGAGCGCGCCTTGGAGGTACGCTTGTTCGAACGCCTGCCTCGAGGCCTGGCATTGACCGACGCTGGCCGTGGGTATAGCGAAACCGTGCGCACTGCGATGGGCATGCTCGATGAGGCGACACGCCGGCTGCGCCCTGCGCCTTCCCATATCACCGTCAGCGTGACTCCTACCTTCGCCGCCAAGTGGCTGATACCCAGGCTCGGCGGACTGGCCGAGCGCCACCCGACATTGGATGTGCGAATACTGGCCACCGATCGGCTGTCGCATTTTCATACCGACGGCGTCGACCTTGCCGTGCGCTACGGGCGCCCGCCTTTTGGGCCAGGGCTTGAGCAGGCACTGTTGATGGCCTCGGAAATCATCGCGGTGGCGAGCCCCACCCTGGTAGTGGCGCTTGGCCCGCCTGAAGACTTCGCAAGCCTGGAGCGCTATGTGGCCCTGAGTGATGCCCATGATTGGTGGCCGTCTTACCGTGCGCAGGTCTATCCCGGTCACCCCGCCGTCTGTGCAAGGTCTGTCCAGTTCAACCAGACGTCGCTTGCCATCGACGCGGCCATTGGCGGGCAGGGCATTGCGCTGGCGGAACGCGCCTTCGTTGCGCAGGACATCGACGCCGGGCGCCTGGTCCAGGTCGCCGAATCGCAGCTGCGCCCAGACAAGGCGTTCTACCTGGTATGGCCCCGCAAAGGGCGAGAGACGCAGCTGCTGCAGTGGGTCATCGACTGGCTCAGGTCTAATGCCGGTGATAGAAAAACTACTGGCTGAGGCATTGGTAGCTGTCTCCCTCACTTCTCTGCCCCTTGGTAGCCTGAGTCCTGTACGCACTTAATGCCCATCACAGGAGGCAGCATGACAATCGAAAAGGTTGCAATCATCACCGCAGGCGGCAGCGGCATGGGCGCGGCGGCAGCCAGGCGCCTGGCCGCCGATGGCTACAAGGTCGCGATTCTTTCCTCCTCTGGCAAGGGCGAGGCCTTGGCCAGGACGCTGGGCGGGCTGGGCGTGACGGGTAGCAACCAGTGCACGGATGACCTTGAGCGGTTGGTCGACGAGGTCATGCAGCGGTGGGGCCGCATCGACGTGCTGGTCAACAGCGCGGGCCACGGACCTCGGGGGCCGGTGCTGGAGCTGAGCGACGCCGACTGGCATGCCGGCATGGACACCTACCTGCTCAACGTCATCCGGCCCACACGCCTGGTCACGCCAGTGATGCAGCGCCAGGGCGGCGGGGTCATCGTGAATATCTCCAGTGCCTGGGCCTTCGAACCCAGCGATCTGTTTCCCACTTCCGCCGTGATGCGTGCAGGGCTGGCGGCGTTCAGCAAACTCTTCGCGGACACTTACGCACGTGACAATGTGCGCATGAACAACGTGCTGCCGGGATGGATCGACAGCTTGCCGGCCACCGAGCAGCGTCGCGACAGCGTGCCGCTCAAGCGCTATGGCAGCAGCGACGAAATCGCCGCCACGGTCGCGTTTCTGGCCAGTGATGGCGCCGCCTACATCACCGGGCAGAATATCCGGGTCGACGGCGGCCTGACCCGAAGCGTCTGAGTTGAACGATGCGCTCAAGGCAGGCTCACAACCCCAAAGGGTTTCTCAGGAGCAGTGTGATGAGTATCAAACGCAGTATCCCTGAACTCGCGGCCTGGTATGCCCAGTACGACGACATCAGCTACCGCCGTGAGTCACCCGATGCCTACCACCACGAACTGGTGCGTACCGCCGAAGCGTTGCGTGACGATGGCATCATCGATTGGGACGATTGGCTGGCGCTCAAGGCATTGGCCGACCAGGCGCATGTGCATGCCCTGGAAGATGCCGTGCACGCCCATGTGATCGACCCTGACACATGAAAGCGCTGAGGATCGCCACGTTCAACATCAACGGCATTCGCAGCCGACTGCCAGCGCTGCTGGCCTGGCTCGAACGTGAAAAACCCGATGTGGTCTGCCTTCAGGAGCTCAAGGCACCCGACCAACAGTTCCCGGGTGGGGCCCTGGAGGCCGCTGGCTACGGTTGCCTGCACCTGGGCCAGCCTGCCTGGAACGGGGTGGCGATCCTGGCGCGCGACAGCGAGCCGCTCGAGGTACGGCGAGGCTTGCCGGGCATGGAGGACGACACCCAGAGCCGCTACTTGGAGGCAGCGGTACATGGTGTGTTGGTCGGGTGTTTGTACCTGCCCAATGGCAACCCGCAACCAGGGCCGAAGTTCGACTACAAGCTGCGTTGGTTCGAGTGCCTGATCGAGCATGCCCAGCAGTTGCAGGGCAGTGGTCACCCCACCGTCCTGGCTGGGGACTTCAATGTCGTGCCCACGGACCTTGATATCTACGACCCCAAGTCCTGGCGCAAGGATGCACTGCTGCAACCCGAATCGCGCGATTGCTTCGAGCGCTTGCTGGCCAGCGGCTGGATCGACGCCATCCGGCACCTGCATCCGCAACAACAGGTATTTACGTTCTGGGACTACTTTCGCAACCACTGGGCACGTAATGCGGGCCTGCGCATAGACCACTTGCTGCTCAACCGGGATTTGGCGCCATACCTCAAGCGTGCGGGTGTCGATGCCTGGGTGCGCAATGAGCCCAAGGCCAGTGACCATGCTCCGACCTGGATCGAGCTGGGGAGTCGGCGTAGCCGCAAGTCAGCTTGAGCCAGTTAGTCAGGATGGGTGCTGTCCCTATCTCTGGGCTATGAGGCTTCGTGTGGGAGCGGTCCTTGTGCCGCGATGGGGCGCGAAGCGGCCCCAGGATTTCAGCTTCGCCGCTGACGTTGCCGGGGCCGTTTCGCGGCCCGTCGCGGCACAGGGGCCGCTCCCACAAGGAGATTGCTAGCTTGTTGGCGTACTCACATCATCTACGTATTCGACTTAATGAACGACGTAAACACGCATGAGTCTACTTGATGCTTTCTCTTAGCATGACTAATACTAAGGAACGGCCGGTGAGGGATGATCATGCAGATGCGCTTCGTTGTGGTTCCAGCAGTACCGCAAACCAAAGAATGGCTGCCACGGCGACTCGGCTTTCCATCATCGTTAGGGGAGGGCTACGACCTGTACGACACCCAGGACAAGGTCAGGCTGAGTCTAAACCTGCCGACTCGCGCACAAGCTGAATACGAGTGCAGCTGTCGTAACGGCTGCGAAGTGGCCGATGACCTGACCAGAAGCGGCTGAGGGCATGCCCAGCCCGATCAAGCCAGGTAGTCGTTGAAGAACTCCAGCGTGGCCAGGTTCTTGTCCTTGCATTCGAACATGATGTCGAACCTGTCCAGAAACTGCAGTGCGTAGTGGTTCGTCCAGCGGTTCCACATGCGAGCGCTGTGGGCATACAGGTCGCGTTTGTTCACCTGTTCCAACAACTCATCGATCACCAGCTTGCGATCAGGGTCGAAACCCAGCGCCTGCAGATGCTCCGGGGGCTGAGAGTAGTGCATGGTCGGGCGTACGCCTCGCCAGCTTTCGATCACCCGCTCCACTCGCCCATCGTTCGGGTCGATGTAGTCACCCTCATGGATCCAGCAATGGTGGATATCCAGCACCACCGGCGCCAGGTCCGCCAGCGCCAGACAGTCGTCGAGCCCATAGGTCTTCTCGTCGTTCTCGAAGGTGATCACGTTGCGGGCCACATCCGACAGGCGCGGCCATACGGTGCGAATACCCGCACCGCCCAGCCGGCCGGCAATGTGCACATTGCATTTGAAGTCCTGGAAGACCTGTCCGTAGCCCATCATGCGGATCATGTCGGCATGGTATTCGAACTCGGCCAGGCTGTTCTCCACCACATCGGGGCGGTCTGAGCCCAGCACGCAATACTGCCCAGGGTGAAACGACAGGCGTATCTCCCTGGCGCGTGCGAAAGCACCGATGGCGGCGAAACGTTCGGTCATCAGCGCTTGGAAATCCGCCTCGCGGTAAACGTGGGCCACGCTAGGGTGGCTGTACAGCGGTAGCAGGTCGCTGCTCAGGCGCAGCATGCGCAGCGCCTGGGGCAGCTGGGCCACGTAGTCGAGCAAGCGCAGCTGGGCCTGGAGATTGTGTTCAACCAGTTCCAGCAACTTGTTCCGGGCCGCCTCGCGGGAGGCGCCCGAGACCCAGCGCAGCGTCGTGCTGCGCGGGTTGAACGTCCGCTCGATGGTCTCCAGCTCCTTGACCGACAAGCTGCGGTGGGGGTGCCGGTACATGCAGGCGAAACCCAGGCGTGGCATGCAAATACTCCAGAGGGCTGGGCCCGTTTACAGCAGTTTGTCCAAGGTAATCGGGAACTCGCGTACCCGCTTGCCCGTGGCATGGTAAATGGCATTGGCCACAGCCGCGGCTACGCCCACCACGCCAATCTCGCCCACCCCTTTGGAACCCAGTTCGTTGACGACATCATCATGCTCTTCGACGAAGAGCACCTCGATATCGCCAATGTCGGCGTTCACCGGTACGTGGTACTCGGCCAGATTGTGGTTGAGGATGCGGCCCAGTGCATGGTCGGTCTGGGTTTCTTCGTGTAGTGCCATGCCGATGCCCCACACCACGCCCCCCAGAATCTGGCTGCGCGCTGTCTTGGGGTTGACGACCCTGCCTGCCGCCACCGCACTGACTACGCGGTTGACGCGCACGGTGCCCAGGTCTTCGTCCACCGATACCTCGACGAACACCGCCGAATGGGTGGCCGTGGAGTAGGGCTTGCGCTTGTCGTCTGGGCCCGCCTCTACCTGCACCTCGAAGCAGGCCTGCTGGGTACTGGGCAGCAGGTCGGCAAGGGCGAAGCAATGCTCATCGGCGCTCACTTGGCCACCTGCAATCACGAACGCGGAATCGCCCAGGCTGGCCAGGCTCGGGAGCTGTTGCCTGGCCTGCTCGACAACCTGCTTGCGCAGCTCCAGGCAAGCTTTGCGTACGGCGGAGCCGACGGAAGACACGGTGAATGACCCGCCTTGCAACGGAGCCTTGGGCAAGGAGGAATCGCCCAGCAGGAACGTCACATTGGCCATGTCGAGGCCTGCGGCGTCGGCGGCGATCTGCGTCATGACGGTATAGGTGCCGGTGCCAATGTCGGCGGTGGCACTGCTGACGGTCAGGTGCCCGTCGCAGCCCAGACGCGCCTTGGCGCTGGCTTGCATTTGCATGGCTTCCCATACACCACCGGCCATGCCCCAGCCTATGCGCTGGTTGCCGTCACGCATCGAGCCGGGCGTAGCCTGACGCTTGTGCCAACCGAAACGCTCGGCCCCTTGCGCGTAACAGGCCAGCAGTTCCTTGCTCGAGTAAGGCTTGCCCTCGTTGCCGTTGTGGCTGGCAAAGTTGCGTCGCCGTAACTCGACCGGGTCCAGCCCGGCTGCGCAGGCCAATTCGTCCATGGCGCACTCCAGCGCCAGCACGCCTGAACCTGCACCCGGCGCGCGCATGTCCAACGGGGTGTAGACGTCCAATGGCGCCAGGCGGTAGCTCAACGCAACGTTGTCGCACTGGTACAGCATGCCGCTCCACTCGACGACGTGTTCGGCAAAGTCTTCAAAACGTGACGTCTGGCCAATGGCGTCGTGACCAATGGCAGACAGGCGGCCTTGCGCATCGGCCGCCAGACGCAGGCGCTGCTGTGTGCGTGGTCGATAGCCAAAGGTAAACATCTGCTGGCGGGTCAAGGTCACGCGAACCGAGCGCATCAGGTGCAGGGCAGCCATGACCGCCAGAGGCAGCTGATACTGCGGACGCAGGCCCGAACCGAAGGCGCCACCGACGAAGGCTGCCTTGACGCGCACTTTTTCCTTGGGCAGGCCAAAGACGTTGTGCACGTATTCCTGGCAATTCTGCGTGCCCTGGGTTTTGTCATGAATGACCAGGCTACCATCGAGTTGGTAGCACACGGTGGAGGCATGGGGCTCCATCGGGTTGTGGTGCTCGTTGGCCGTCCAGTAGGTGGCGTCCACGCGGGTAGGGGCACTGGCGTACTGGCCAGGGAAGTCACCGCGCGGCTCAGGTGTTTCAGCCGGCGCATCGTGCGCTTGACCCAGCACCTTCTCAAGGTCGGACTCATGGCTTTCCTGGCTGTAGTGGATCTCGACCAGCGAACCTGCATGACGGGCGATTTCCAGCGTCTGTGCTACGACCAGTGCAACGGGCTGGCCGCTGTAGAACACGCGGTCGTTGAACAACGGTCTGAAGGGCGAGCCCTCGGCTGCATCATCGTCGCTGTAGTCATCGTCGTAGCTGGAAATACGCGGACGGTTGATGTGGTCCAGCACCGCCACCACGCCTGGTACCTGCAGCGCTTTCTCGCTGTTGACCTTGACCACCCGGCCACGGGCGATGGTGCTGGAAACGACGCTGCCGTGCAGCAGGCCTTCTTCCGGGTAATCGGCGGCATAGCGCGCCTGCCCGGTGACCTTGGCCGCGCCGTCGACGCGGTCCGCTGGGGTTCCTACTACTTTGCTCATTGTGCGTCCCCCTCGAGGCTGCCGCCGGCGGCGGCCTCGTTCAATGCCCGAATGATGGCTTGTTGAGCCAGCTGCACCTTGAAGCCGTTCTGGCTCAGGGGCTGTGCCCCTTGCAGCAGGGCAGTGGCCGCTTGGGTGAACAGCTCGGAGCTGGGCGCCTGGCCGTGCAGCGTGGCTTCCACAGCTTCGTTGCGCCATGGCTTGTGGGCCACGCCACCCAGGGCGATGCGGGCCTCTTGAATTAACCCGTTTTCGATGCGCAGGGCAGCGGCAACCGAGACCAGCGCGAAGGCGTAGGAGGCTCGATCACGCACCTTCACATAGCGGAAATGTTCGGCAAAGCCTTGGTCGGGCAGCTCGATGGCGGTAATCAGCTCATCAGGCGCCAGGTGGTTGTCCTGCTGCGGCGTATCGCCGGGCAGACGATGGAACTCGGCGAACGGAATCTGGCGTTTGGCGGCAGGCCCTTGCACATGCACCACGGCCTTCAGGGCAGCCAGTGCCACGCACATGTCCGAAGGATGAGTCGCCACGCACGCCTCGCTGGCGCCGAGAATCGCATGAATGCGATTCAAGCCGCTGCGTGCTGGGCAACCGCTGCCGGGTTCACGTTTGTTGCAAGGCGTACCGGTGTCATAGAAGTAGTAGCAGCGCGTACGTTGCAACAGGTTGCCGCCGGTGCTTGCCATGTTGCGCAGCTGCGGCGATGCACCGGCCAGGATCGCTTGCGACAGCAATGGGTAGCGCTGGCGGATGAGCGGGTCCCATGCCAGGTCCGCGTTGCTGACCAATGCGCCGATCACCACACCGCCCGCGTCGCTGGGTTCGATGCGGTTGAGTTCCAGCCCTGTGATGTCAATCAGTCGCTCGGGCCGCTCGACATTTTCCTTCATCAAGTCGACCAGGTTGGTCCCGCCTGCAATGAAGCGCGAGGACCCATCGGTCAGGCGCAGCGCCTCTTCCACCGAGGCCGGCTTGTGGTAGCTGAAAGGGGTCATGTGCGCGCCCTCTTGATCAGCGGCAGGGCCTGCTCGACGGCGGCCACGATGTTGCTGTAGGCGCCGCAGCGGCACAGGTTGCCGCTCATCTGCTCGCGGATGTCGGCACGGGTATGGGCGTGTCCTTCATTGGCCAGGCCCACGGCCGAGCAGATCTGGCCAGGTGTGCAGTAACCGCACTGGAAGGCATCCTGGCTGATGAATGCCTGCTGCATGGGGTGCAGTTGGTCACCCTCGGCCAGGCCTTCGATGGTGACGAGGTCGGCACCTTCGCACATCACCGCCAGGGTCAGGCAAGCGTTCACCCGGCGACCATCGCGCAGCACGGTACAGGCCCCGCATTGGCCATGGTCGCAACCTTTCTTGGTGCCCACCAGGTCCAGCTGCTCACGCAGCAAGTCGAGCAGGGTGGTCCAGGGTTGTACCGTCAGGGCCTGGGGTTGGCCATTGAGGGTGAAGTTCAGGGTCTGCTGTGCAGTGCCCTGTTCAGGGAGTGCAGTCATGGTAGGTCCTCACGGTTCGATTGCGCACAGTGGGCTGTGTCTATGGAGTGCGACTGGTCAAGCGCCCGGAACGTTCATCCCAAGCGCCAGGCCCTTGTCATTTCTTGGCAGGCAGTACCGCGCTCAGCACCTGCTTGGCGGTCTGCACGATCACGCCGGCCTCATCCGGGTCACCCTTGAGCAAGGTGGTTGCGAACTTCCTGACCTGCTCGAGTTTCAGGTGCGGTGGCAGTGGCGCTACGTTGGGGTCAGTCTTGAACTCGATCAGCACCGGGCGATCAGCTGCCAGTGCGCGCTCCCAGGCGGGGGCGACATCTTCCTCGCGCTCGACGTAGATGCCCTCAAGACCAATCGAAATGGCGAACAAGTGATAAGGCACGTCGGGTATCGATTGAGAGGCTTCGAACTTCGGATCGCCCTCCATCACGCGCTGCTCCCAGGTCACCTGGTTGAGGTCTTCGTTGTTGAACACCGCGCAGATCCACGTGGGGCTTTCCCACTGCTGCCAGTATTTGGCCACAGTGATCAGTTCGGCGAGGTTGTTCATCTGCATGGCGCCGTCGCCCACCAGGGCGATCACTGGCCGGGTCGGGTGGGCGAACTTGGCAGCAATGGCGTAAGGTACGGCCGCGCCCATGCAGGCCAGGCCGCCCGACAAGGAGCACTGCATCCCCTCACGGATCATCAGGTCCCGGGCGTACCAGTTGGCGCACGAACCCGAATCACTGGATATGATCGCCAAATCTGGCAGGCGCGGGGATAGCTCGTGCACCACTCGCTGCGGGTTGATCGGGTCGGCCTTGACCAGCGCGCGTTTGGTCAATGTCTTGTCCCAGCTTGCGCGCCATTTCTCGATTTTCTTGCGCCAGCTGTGGTCTGGGCGCGTGTGCAGCAATGGAAGTAATGCCTGCAACGTCTGCGCGGCGTCACCGACCAGGTTCACCTCCATGGGATAGCGCAGGCTGAGCATGTCTGGCTGCAGGTCGATTTGAACGCCGCGCGCCTGACCTTCCTTGGGCAGGAATTCGGAATACGGGAAGCCAGACCCAATCATCAGCAGCGTGTCGCATTCGGCCATCAGTTTATAACTCGGCTCGGTCCCCAGCAGGCCGATGGCGCCCGTTACCCACGGCAGTGCATCGGGCAGAACGCCCTTGCCAAGCAGGGCCTTGGCAACGCCGGCACCCAGTTGCTCCGCCACGGCGGCTACCTCTTCACTGGCCCCCAGCGCGCCGGCCCCGACCAGGATGGCGACCTTGCGTCCTGCATTGAGCACATCGGCGGCGCGCTGCAAGTCGGCATCGAAGGGGACCACCTTGGGTTTGCTATAGCCAATGCCCGAGTGCACGGTGCCATGGGCACGGGGCGGGTCTTCGTAGGGCAGGTCCTGCAGGTCGTTGGGCAGGATCATGGCCGTTACGCGTCGCTCTCCAACGGCTGTGCGCACGGCGCGGTCCACCAGATGACGTACCTGTTGCGGCGTGGATGCCTGCTGCACAAACGCACCGGCGACGTCCTTGAACATCGAGACCAGGTCCAGCTCCTGCTGGTAATGACCGCCCAAGGCGGCACGCGCTTGCTGGCCCACGATGGCCAGGACCGGCTGATGGTCCATGCGCGCGTCATACAGGCCGGTGAGCAGGTGCGAGGCACCCGGCCCGGACGTGGCGATGCACACGCCCAACTCGCCGGTGAACTTGGCGTGGGCACTGGCCATGAAGGCGGCCATCTCTTCGTGCCGGGCCTGGATGAACTGGATCTTGGCGCCCGCGCGGTTCAGGGCGCCGAACACACCGTTGATTCCGTCACCTGGGTAACCAAAGATGCGGCGTACGCCCCATTGGTACAGCCGTTCGACCAGAAAATCGCCTACAGTGCCGCTCATCGTCTTCTCCTGCCGCGTCTCGGATAAGTTCTGGACTTGGCAGGGAAGACTAAAGTTTCAACGGACTTGAAGCGGTTCAGCTGACCGGGATGACCCGTTCCTGCACATCAGCCGTGCTTGCGCAGCGCTTCGATCAACTCGGCCTTGGTCATGGTCGAGCGGCCCTTGATATCCTTGCTGCGCGCCTCCTTGAGCAGGCTCTCCTTGGTCTGGGATTCCAGTGAGGCCGAGCTGTTGCGCGGGTGTCCCTCGCGGGACTTGGCAGCCCGTTTGGCAGAATCGGAACGTGCGGCTTTCTTGTCGGTGCTGCTGGTCTTGCTGCCAGAGCCACCTTGCTTGTCGCCCCCGCCCGATTGCTTGTTCACCGTGGCCCAGGCACGCGCCTCGGCCTTGTCCTTGGGCAAACCCTTGTCCTCATGGCTTTGCTCGATGTGCTCGGCTTTGCGCTTTTGCTCTTGGGTGTACTTGTCCTTGTCGCCGCGTGCCATGGTGGTCGCTCCTCATTGGATGGGTATTAGGGTTGAAGGCCAGCACACGCTCGAGTGCCGATGGGCGGACGGACGGCAGGCCCATTAGTCGTCGGATTCCATCTGAGAGAGGGGGCGGGCGACGTGCTCCAGCGACCGGCGCTCTGCGGCAACCCCGTAAACGGCCTGGACGACTGCCGCTGCCAGCATGAGCGCAGCGCCGAGCAGGTACCCATACCAGACCTGGGTACGCTCGCCCGATTCGATCAAGGCACCGAACAATGTCGGCCCCACCATGCCACCCAGCCCCGTGCCGAATGCATAGAACACGGCAATGGCCAGAGCACGGATCTCCAGCGGGAATGTTTCTGCCACCGTGAGGTAAGCAGAGCTGGCCGCGGCCGAGGCAAAGAAGAAGATGACCATCCACGCGATCGTTTGCTCGACGGCATTGATCATCCCCTGTTCGAACAGATAGCCGCTCAGGGTCAGCAGTACGCCCGACAGGGCATAGGTGGTGCTGATCATGATGCGCCGCCCTAACACATCGAACAGCCGCCCGAGCAACAAGGGGCCACAGAAGTTGCCGAGCGCGAATGGCAGGACATACCAGCCAACGCTGGAGGAGGGCACATCGTAGAAGTCGGTCAGTACCAGGGCGTAGGTGAAGAAGATGGCGTTGTAGAAAAAGGCCTGCGCCGTGAGCAGCGTCAGGCCTACCATGGCCCGGCGCCTGTGGATGACGAACAGGCTGTGAAATACCTCGGCCAACGGCGTGTGGTGCCTGGCTTGCAATTGCAGGGGCGGGCTATCCAGTGCAGGCAGTGTCAAGCCTTGATCGCGGCACCTGCGCTCGATGTCGGCCACGATGCGTTCAGCCGCCTCGGGTTGATTGTGGATCATCAGCCAGCGCGGGCTTTCCGGCACCCACAGCCGCATGAGCATGATCAGCAGGCCCAACGCAGCGCCAATGCCAAAGCATAGGCGCCATCCAAGATCACCGTGCGCCATCGAAGGGTCCAGCAGCACGATGGCACCCACTGCACCCAGCGCAGCGCCTAGCCAGAACGTACCGTTGATGGTCAGGTCGACCCAACCACGGTAGCGCGCTGGAGTGAACTCCTGGATGGTTGAGTTGATAGCGGTATATTCCCCACCAATGCCCGCGCCTGTGAGAAAGCGAAAGACCATGAAGCTCCACAGGTTCCAGGAAAATGCCGTGGCAGCGGTGGCGCCGATGTAGAGCGCCAGGGTGATGAAAAACAGCTTGCGCCGACCCAGGCGGTCGGTCAGCCAGCCGAAAAAGAGCGCGCCGAGCACTGCCCCGGCGATATAGATGGCGCCAGCCAGGCCGACATCGCCGTTGCTCATGGCCAGGGCAGGGCTGTCTTTCAGGGCGCCGGCCAATGACCCGGCAAGGGTGACTTCCAGGCCGTCCAGTAGCCAGGTAATACCAAGGGCTACCACCAGCATCGTGTGAAATCGTGTCCATGGCAGTCGATCGAGGCGGGCGGGGATATCCGTGTCGTAGAACCGCTGGTCGTGACGACTGGCGTGTGTGTCGTGTCTGGATTCAGTCGCCACGTCAGCCTCAAGTCCGTTGTAGCTGTCGTTTGAAGGAAGGGCTGCACAGCAGCCCTTGTATTCCACGTGTCAGGCTTGGTTAGCCATAGCGCTAGTCACATGCACCGGATGATCAGCTACCACCACCCGAGCCGCCTGCGCCGCCGGCACCGCTACCTGAGCCGCCGCTCCCGCTCCCGCTGCCCATGCCGGTACCGCCGCTGCCGCCCATGTCGCCTCTACCGCCCATGTCGCCACTCCCGGTGCCGCCCATGCCCGAGCCGCTCCCGGTGCCGCCGGCGCCCGTGTTCGCCCCATTACCGGTACCGGTACCCGAGCCGGGAGCAGTGCCATCGCCCCCCGTGGCGTCGGTGCCGTTGCTCCCGGTACCGTTTCCGGTGCCCATGCCATCGCCCGGGGTGCCAGAACCGCTGGCGCCGCTGGTGCCATTCATGGTGCCGTGATCGCCCGATTGCATGCTGGGGGTGTGTTGATCATTCATGTTGGTTGCTGCCATGACCACCGGCGCGGATGCGCCCAGGCAGAGCGCAAGCAGCAGGGAGGAAGGTTTTAGCATTGTCATGATGAAGCTCCTTTAATGAGGTGTCCTCGTAGTGTTCGTCAGGTTGGACTGCCGGCCGTGCCCGGTAATCGACGAACGGGCTTAGCTGAGCCCGTAACTACTGGCACGACAGTCATTTGTCCGCCTTCGTCCTGAGTGCACCCCAACACTGCGGCAAGCTCAAGGGTCCCAAACGTTCACCCAACAGTGCTTCGCGCAATTCGTCAGGCTGGAGTGAATTGCTTTGACCAGCCGCCCAATGATCCGCAGAAAGCCGCTGAGGCGGGCCGCGAAGGCGGCAAGAACAGCCACGGCGGTGGCCGCTCGAGCGATGAGAATCGTTGATCAACGTTGAACCGACCGGGGCAGTGACCGCTGCCCCGGCACGATGATGAGGATTTACCGATGTTCATGCACAACAAGCGTCTGCAGTACACCGTCCGTGTTTCCCAGCCCGACCCTGGCCTTGCGAACCTGCTGCTCGAACAGTTTGGCGGGCCCCAGGGTGAACTTGCCGCCGCGATGCGCTATTTCACCCAGGCCGTGACCGAGGATGACCCAGGGCGCAAGGACATGTTGTTCGATATCGCCACCGAAGAACTCAGCCACCTCGAGATCATCGGATCAATCGTGGTGATGCTCAACAAAGGTGCCAAAGGCCGTCTGGCCGAAGGGGTGGAAGCCGAGGGTGAACTGTATCGATCACTCACCGGCGCGGGTAACGACTCGCATGTCACCAGCCTTTTGTATGGGGGTGGCGCTGCGCTGGTGAACTCTGGTGGTATTCCCTGGACCGCTGCCTACATCGACACCATTGGAGAGCCGACGGCAGATCTGCGCTCGAACATTGCCGCCGAGGCCCGCGCCAAGATCGTGTATGAACGTCTGATCAACGTGACCGATGACCCCGGCATCAAGGATGCGCTCGGTTTTCTGATGAGCCGAGAAATTGCCCATCAGATGTCTTTCGAGAAAGCGCTGCATTCCATCCAACCTAACTTCCCGCAGGGCAAAATGCCGGGTGATCCCGAGTTCAACCATACCTACTTCAACATGTCCCACGGCGGGGAGGTGCGCGGCTCATGGAACGAAGGCCAGGATTGGGTCTATGTGGATCAGCCGCAACCGGCCGTCGATGGCGGTAATGGCATGGCGTCGGTGGAGCTCGATGGGGCCAGTGCAGACGCAGTGGAGGCCATGAAGCTGAGAACCCAGTCCGATCCCGACCTGCAGCCAATGACCGGTGCCGAATTGGGCAAGGTCAATGGTGATGAGCCTATATGAACCGGCAGGGCAGCGGACCGTCGGGTCCGCTGCTACGTTCAAGCGTTACATGTCACGCGTTCACGCCCCCCGCATACCCATGTTGTCTCGCCCTTGCGCATGCACGTTCGCCTCCTGCGGCAGCGCCGTGACCTTGATGGCCCGCACCGGTACGGCGAACTTGGCGCCGATTTTCGAGAACCGTTCAAGCAGCTTGAAGTTGATGGCCTGCTGGATGTCCATGTACAGGTTGTAGCCTGGGTCCTGCACGATGTAGACGCACTCGAACTCCAGCGCCTCCTTGCCGAAGCCACGCAAGTGCGCCCGGTCGAAGCGTGCTTGGGCTTGAGCCTTGATCGCTTCCTCGACGATCCCGGGCGCCTTCTTCACCGCCTCGGTAGGCGTGTCGTAGGACAGACCAAACTCGAACACGATGCGACGTTCTTGCAGGCGCTTGTAGTTCTGGATGGTGCTGCTGATCATGCTGGCATTGGCCATGACGATCTGCTCGCCGCCCAGGCTGCGGATGCGCGTGGTTTTCAGGCCAACATGCTCGACGGTGCCGGCCAGGGGGCCAATGACGATGAAGTCACCTACCTCGAACGGTTTGTCCACGGCGATGGACAGCGAGGCGAACAGGTCACCCAGAATGTTCTGCACAGCCAGAGCGACCGCAATACCGCCCACACCCAAGCTGGCGACGAAGGCGGTGATGTTCACGCCCAGGTTCGACAGCATGGCCAGTAGCACGATCGACCACAACAGCACCCGCGCACCCCAGGCCGACAACGTGGCCAGGGCACTGCTCTGCTGGGAACCGTCCGGGTTGTGGCGGGTGAAGTAGCGATCCAGGCCCAGGCCGATGGCACGGTTGGCCCACAGGCCGATCTGCAGCGCTGCGACGACGAACCAGAGGCTGCCAACCCGGCTCAACCAACGCTCCGGCAGGTCGAGCATGCTCAACCCCACCAGCAGCGAAGCCAGAAACAGCAGCGAGTTACTGGTGCCTGACAGGACCTTCTCCACCACATGGCTCAACGCCCCGGAATGCGAGGACCAGTGCTTGACGCGCCGCTGTACGAAACTGATGGCTGCCCTGGCGACCAGGAACGTCAGTACGGCCACAGTGACTGCGAGTAACAGGTTGAGAATGGAGATACCGAAGAACGTGGTATCGGTGAACAGTGTAATGATGCGATCGCTCATGAAGGCTTGCCTCCTCTAGCAAAGGTTTCGAGGTGTCAGGCGTCGAGCAAAACAATTGCCCTGCGAATGGTTATCGGATGATCCGTGCACGTCGATCCTGGACAGATGGACTGTGCGGGTCGGGTAGGGGCCCGTGCGCGGGTAGGCCATTGATTGGTCCACGGTGGACAACAAGTGGGGCCCGGTCCAGCGATGCGCTGATGCGGCACATCATGGCTGCGGCGCGTCGTCTTCAAGCGGTGCGCCGGTGCGTGCGGCCAGTGCACGGTATTCCTTGCGCAGCTCGCGCAGGGTCTTGCTGTCCATGGCCTCCAGGTCCAGCACCGAACGTTGCGCCGATTGAGTGGCCCGGATCAGCTCGTCGAGCTTGACGTGAATGATGTCGTTGTCTCGGTTCTGGGTGTTCTGGATCAGAAACACCATCAGGAAGGTGATGATGGTGGTCGAGGTGTTGATGATCAGTTGCCAGGTATCGTTGTAGTGAAACCATGGGCCGGAAACCGCCCACATGATGATGAGCACGATGGCCATCAAGAACGTGCTGGGGCGGCCGGCCTGGTTGGATAGCCACTGACAGAACTGCGCGAACTTCATCGGATCCCTCCTGGTGATTGCAGCGTTTCAGGCGGCGCAGTGTGCGCCGCCAAATGTGTAAGGGTCAGCCGTCAGATTGCTCTTCGGGTGGTACCTGGCCTTCCGGCCATTCGGGAGCCGGTTCGGTGGGTTCCTGCTCAGGTGCTTCAATGGGATCACCCGGATTGTGCGGTACGTCGTCCACATAGGGGTCTGGTTGAGTGGGGTCGGTCATGGTGAATTCCTCTTGGGATGTGCTGCGTTAGTGCCCAGCCTGTTGCCAGGTGTTCCATCGAATCTGCCAAGTAGAACGCCTGAATACTGAAGCGACTCAACCATTGATCGGTAATCTGGATGCCTTGCAGCCCAGCATTTACAAGCGCTCGATCAGCGATAGCCTGCAGGCGCGTTGCGCGAGTGAGCCAGACGGGCTTTGGCCTGTTAAAAAGGGGAAAGTGGGATGCCTGGACCTGCTGGGCGGCCATAGCGAACCAACAGGCTCAATTAGCTGCAAAGCAGCATGGGTTGCGTGGCAATCACGCTGGGGCCAGTGGCGGCATTAGTTGATGTGTTGGATGTACGGCGCCCCATTGCTCGACACTCTGAGAGCCCCACTGCCGGGCCGTACAACTCCCGCCGCCGATGTGGCGCAGTGAGCGACCTATTATTGTTGCCAGTTGGAGGGTCACATCGACTGCGTTAGTTTCAAGCCTTCCTAGCACTGTGGAGTTCACAAGCATGACTGTGCAATTTTCTGGCACACCTGACTATGACTACGGCACGCAAGGCGTGGCCAATATTCCGCCCGAACCTGGCTATAACCCGGACGTGCACTCTCTCCAGATTGGGCCATCTACCCTCGACGACAAGGGACGACTGGTAGTATTCGGCAGGAACCCCTCAGACACAAGCCCAGGACTGCTCACCCGGATCAATGCCGATGGTCACTGGGACGAAAGCACCGGCCATGTTGTAGTAGACGCTGAGAATCTGCCCGACGAGGCAGTGAACTACAAAGGGATTATCGGCGCCACGATCAATGGCCAGCAGACCTATTTCGCCGTTGGCGTGCCCACCTATTTTGATGCCAACTATGAGCAATATCTAAACTTCATCGGTATCAGTCGATTCGATGAAGGCTTCCAACCGGTAACATCCTTTGGCGATAACGGCCACGCGTTACCAGATCCCGGTGAACATTGGCAGACGCGTGACGAAGGCCTTGAAAAAAAGCGATGGGTGAAGCACTCGACGAAAGCGCTTTTATCGTCCGAAGAGCGTCCATTGGCATTCGCGAGCGGGTTACTGCGAGCCATCTTCCCCTATACGCTTGGAAATGACCAGGACGAGCGAATCGAAAGTTGGTTGGCGGTCTTCAACCCTGTGACTGGTGAGCTGGCACATGAGCTCGGCGAGGCGCGTAATCTCGGCATGTGCCCACTGACCGATAACGCCGGTGAGTCATTGCGGGTCTTGCGTGCGCACTTCTTTGCTGACGGTAGTTTCCTAGTGCTCGCAGAAACCATCAACCAGCGAGTCATCGTAAGACGGTACGACCGGCATGCTATCGCCGATGAGCGTTTCAACGGTGGCCAGGGTCAGCGAGACCTATTCGCCTTTCAAGGAAGGATGCGCCCGGGTATGTTTGCAAGGAATGGTCGGATCGCCGTTTCCCGAAGTGTGGAATACCAGACCCAACAACCCACGACGGTGTTCGTCTTGGCCGAGTCCGGTATGAACGACACGACCTTCAATCGTGGCCAACCTTTAACGCTCGGCAGCGATGGTCACGGTCTGGCCCTGAGCGAGCTTCACATTGATGCCCAGGATCGCATTGTGCTCGGTGGCGCCCTGCTGACCGCCATCAACGTCGGCCGTTTGCATGTATATCGCCTGACACGGTCCGGAGAGTTCGATAGCGCCTTCGGCAACGAGGGGCTGTTCGACGGCGGCCCTGATTTCAGGACGGCGAACAAGATTTTTGCCAGTGGTTACGGCATACACATCCTGACGCTGTTCCCTACCAGCGGTCCCTATTTCTTGGAAAGGGTGCTCAAGCTGCACAACTGACTGGTTTCTGCGCCACCCTGCGTTGCTTCGCTATCATCAGTATCCAGCGGCTATCACGGATTTGAAGATCTGCTGTTCAGAAGTTGGATTTTCCCGGTTCGCTAGGCAACGGAGGGTTGCAATCGGTTTTTCCCGCTACAGCTCTTTGGTAAATACGACATAAAAGCCAATCACCGCGATATTTGACGATTCGGGCTACGTTGAAATTCCGGGTCTTCATCATGAAAATAGCTGCATGCGCGTGCCTCATGACTGAATTCTGATGGCATCTACAGACCC